>JAOUHR010000026.1 GCA_029884515.1 Gemmatimonadota bacterium | reverse complement strand
GAATCTGGTGCCGGAGATCCAGGCGTTGCAGCGCCGTGTTTCAGGCGCCCAGCTCGCACAGGCTTACTACGTCGAGCTGATGACCTACATCGCGCTGGAGGACCAGGCCGGCGCGTGCCGTACGGCAAGGCTGGTGAAGCAGCTGCACTCCGACAGCAAGGTCGTCGACCTCGCCAACACCGTCGACAGATCATGTCAGTGACCCACGTCACCACCCCTTCGACGTTGCCGCTCCCACCCACTCACTCGTCCCAGTAGAATGAGCGGACGCCACGCCCCACCCACACTTCACCGCGCCTCGTGACGGGACCCACCACACCCCAGGGCGAAGTCCTCGTGCACGTCTTCGGACGCACCGACGTCGGGCGCACGCGCGAGCACAACGAGGACACGTTCGCCGTCGCCGACCTGACGACGATGAACGCCTCCTTGCAGCCCGAGGTGCGCACGCATCGGGTGGGGCCGCGCGGCTCCCTCTTCCTCGTCGCCGACGGCATGGGGGGCGCCGCCGCCGGCGAGGTCGCCAGCGCGATGGCCGCCGAGATCATCCTCTCGGAGGTGGAGCGCCGCTGGAGCTCCGCCTCGAGCGACGACCCGGAGATCTTCGCGCACGCGCTCCGCGCCGCCACCGAGGTCGCCAACACCAAGATCCACCACTACGCCTCCTCCAATCCCGAGCACCGCGGGATGGGCACCACCGCGACCATCGCCGGCTTCCTCGGCGACACGCTCTTCGTCTGCCAGGTGGGCGACTCGCGCGCCTACCTCGTGCGCGACGGCGTCGCGAGCCAGATCACCAAGGACCAGTCGCTGACGCAGAAGCTCGTCGAGGCCGGCGACATGACCGCCGAGGAGGCCGAGGTCTCCGAGCGGCGGAACATCATCCTCCAGGCCCTCGGCCCCGAGCCCGTCGTGCGGGTCGACCTCACCTCGCAGCAGGTGAAGCGCGGCGACGTCCTCATCCTCTGCTCCGACGGCTTGAGCGGACAGGTGCGCGCCAGCGAGATCGTGGAGATCGTCACCAGCGAGCCGGACCTCGTCGCAGTCTGCAAGAAGCTGATCGACCTCGCGAACGAGAACGGTGGCCCGGACAACATCACGGTCGTCGCGGCGCGCTTCGACGGGGCGGGACTCTCCGAGACCAGCGCGGAGACGGTCGCCCACCGGGTGTACCGCGGCTCGCAGGAGCAGCGCGCCACCGTGCCCATGGAACGCGACTCGATCCCGGTGAGTGCGGTGGAGGAGCAGGACCCGTCCACGGCGCCGACGCTCGAGACGACGCCGGCGGCGCGCCCCGCTCCGCGGCCGTCCCCGCGCGGGTCGCTCCCGAAGCCCGCCTTCCAGCCCGCCAAGGGCACCGCCGAGATCGCGCCGGCCGCCGCCGTGCGCGCGAAACTGCCCCCGCCGCCGCCGGCCGGTGGCCGCATGGACCGCAGCGCGCTGCGCTTCGTCTTCGGCACCATCGCACTGCTCCTGCTCGGCTACTACGTGGTGACCTGGCTCCGGTCCTGATGTCCGTCGAGTTCCGGATCACCCGCGGGGCGCGCGCCGGCACGGTGGAGCGGTTCGAGAAGTCGGTGGTCACCATCGGCCGGCACCCGATGAACGACCTCCGGTTCGACGCGGTGAAGGACCTCGACGTCTCCTCGCGCCACGCCGAGTTGCGGTCGGTGGGGAACCGGCACGTGCTGCACGACATCGGCAGCACCAACGGCACCTACGTGAACGGCCAGCGCATCATCGCGGAGTGCCAGCTGGCCGACGGCGACATCGTGGGCTTCGGCGCCGACGGGCCGCAGCTCTCGTTCCACGTCCTCGAGGTGCTCCCCGAGGTGGCGCCCCCCGTGGAGGCGCCGTGGGTCCCGGCCGCGCGCGCCGGTGAGCGGCCGAGGACGCCGCCGGGACAGTCGCCGCAACCGCGGCCGCCCGGCGCCAGAGCGGCGCCTCCGGGCCCGCCGCCACCCCCCGCCTCGTCCCCGTCGCGCGGGGCGCGCACCGTCGCCCGCGACGCCGACCGGCTCGCCACCCGCGTGCCCGGACCGGACCGCCCGCGGAGGAACACCGAGGTCCGCATCGCCGAGGCCGTGAAGGAGCGCACGAGCAGACTCCGGCGCGTCATCGTCCTGCTGCTGGCGCTCGTCGTCGTGGGCGGTGGCGCGACCGCCTGGGTCCTGGTGCGCACCGCCGCGGCGGCGCGCGACCAGATCGCCCGTCTCCTCGCCGCCAACGACTCGCTGGCGCGCACGCTCGAGCACCGCCTCGCGCAGACGGGGCTCGCCGACTCGGCGCTCAGGGCCGCCCGGGCCGAGAGCGAACGCCTCGCCTCCGCGCTCCGCGCGCGCCAGCAGAGCGGCGGCGACGTGGCCGCGCTCACCGCCGAGATGCGGCGCTCGCAGACCCGCACCGCGAACATCGCGGGGATGGACTACTCGGCGGTCACCGAAGCCAACCGGCCGGGCGTCGTCTTCATCGCCGTGGAGATGCCCGACAAGTCCGCGAGCAGCGGCACCGGATTCAACATCCTCCCCACCGGCCTCATCGTCACCAACCGGCACGTGGTGGAGACCCGCACGGGGACGCGCGCGCAGCGGGTGGCGGTCGCGTTCGACGGCACGCGGGGGGCCTGGATCACGGCGACGATCGAGTACGTGAGTGACACCGACGAACTCGCCCTCCTCCGCCTGACGCGCCCCGGCACCTACCCCACGGTCTCCGGCATCGCGCGCGACGGCGCGGGGATCCGGATCGGCGCGCCGGTCGCGATCATCGGGTACCCGCTCGGAACCTCCACCGCCGGGATGTCCGGCGGGATCGACGACCTGCGCCCGGTCGCGACGCTCGGCGTGGGCACCGTGAGCAAGACGCTTGAAGAGACGCTGCAGCTCGACACCTACGCGGCGCAGGGTTCGAGCGGCTCCCCCGTGTTCGACGCGCGCGGGCTGGTGGTCGGCGTGCTCTTCGGCGCGGCGGCGGAGAGCAACGGGCGACTGGTGTACGCGGTGCCCTCGGCGCGCCTCGCGGCGCAGCTCCCTACGGACGCGGCGGGCGCGGTCCGCTGAGCGGACCGCCGTCCGGCCGCGACGGCTCCGGCGGCGGCACGGCGGCGCCCGCCGTGCGCGCGCGCGCGGCGCGCTCCAGCTCGAACAGCGCCCGCACCACCTGACGCACGAGATCCCCGAGCCCGGCGCCCGGACTGGCCGCCGCGACATGGTCCGAGACCACGCGAACGCTCGCGGGATCGCCCGAGCCACCCGAGAGCTCCCGCACGGTGATGTTGCGCGTGACGCTGTCCGCGCCCGGGATGAGCGAGATCGAGACGAGGAGGTTCGCCTTGAGCCGCTCCTGCAGCGCGTCCACCGTGCGCGAGGCGACGAGCGCAGCGGAGACCGAGTCGGGCGGGACGACGACGTAGCGGGGGTGCGCATCGAGCGCGCGACGCAGGGAATCCGCCAGTGCCTTCACGATCGCATCCATCTCGGGCCGGTTCCGGGAGGCGCGCGGCTCCGCGACGATGACGCGCAGTTCCGGGAACCCGCGCGATCCGGGACGCAGGCCGTTGACCGGCGTCTGCGTGGAGAGCGCGAGCGCGCGCGCCTCGCCCGCGCGCGCCGACTCGGCCAGGGTGCCGGCCACGGCCTGGGCCACCGCACGCAGGTGGACGAGCGAATCCAGCACGGCGCGCTGGATCTGCGCGCGGAACGAGTCGGCCAGCACGCGCAGGGCGCTGGTGTCGGTGCGCGCCGCCTCGGCGCGACTCGGCGCACCATCGGCCGCCACGCCGCCCGCGGCCGGCCGCTCGCGCTGCATCCGCGCCGTGACCGCGCGCGCGATCGCCATCGAGTCCTCGCGCGTGAGCAGCGCGGCCGGCGAGGCGAGCACGTGCGTCGACTCCGCGGCGAGCAGCGAGTCGCGCGCCAGGAGCGCGCCCGACTCGGTGCCGGAGCGCTCCCCGAGCTGCCAGGCCACGCCGACGATCGCCACCGCCGCGGCCGCGATCACGACCGCGCGCGCGAGCGTCGGATGGCCGGTCGCCCGCAGCGGCGAGAGCGCACCCCCCGTGTGGACTGCGAGATCGTCGAGCACCGCGACCACCTCGGACGCGAGCTGCGGACGGTCCTGGGGCTGCTTGGCGAGCAGCCGGCGCACCAGCGCCGAGAGCGCGGCCGGCACATCGGCGCGCAGGGAGTCCACGCTCGGCGGGTCGCGCGTGAGCTGTGCCGCCATCGTCTTCTGCGGTGAGTCCTCCTTGAACGGCTGGTGCCCCGCCAGCATCTCGTACGCGAGGAGGCCGAGCGCGTAGAGGTCCACCCGGTGGTCGGCCGCCGGGTCTGCCGCGATCTGCTCCGGCGCCATGTACGCGGGCGTGCCGATCGCCATCCCCGCGGTGGTGAAGCCGGAGGAGGGCATGGATGCCGAGATGGCCTTCGCCACGCCGAAATCGGTCACCAGTGCGTGCTGGCGCAGCAGGAGCACGTTGCCCGGCTTGATGTCGCGGTGGATCACACCGAGGCCGTGCGCATAGGCGAGCGCGTCGGCCACGTCGTGCAGGATCCGCACGGTGTCGCGCACGGTGAACGGCTTCCCGCGCGCCAGCACCTCCTTCAGCGACTCGCCCTGGATGAAGGGCATCGTGTACCAGATGAGCTCGCCCTGCTCGCCGGCGGTGAGGAGGGGCACCACGTGCGGATGCTGGAGCTGTGCCGCCACCTGGATCTCGCGCCGGAACCGCTCGCGGTTCACGCCCGCGGCGAGCTCGGGCGGGAGCACCTTCACCACGACCTGGCGGGCGAGCGCGACGTCCGTGGCCACGAAGACGCGGCTCATCCCCCCGCCCGTCAGTTCACGCTCGAGCGTGTACGAGGGGGCGAGTGCGGCCTGCAGTACGTCGGTGAAGTCGGGCAAGAAGACGAGGAGGGAGTCGGAAGTTCAGCCAATCATACGGCACACGAGCAACGCGCCGCGACCCGCGACCGCTCAGGCCATGCGCCGCGCGGCGGCGTCCTGCATCGCCGAGGTGCCGCTCCAGCAACAGAGGACGTTCTGCGCCTCCGGGATCTCGGCCGCCAACCATGGTGGCCCGAAGACGAGCACGACCGAGGAGCGTTGCGCCTGACGCGCGTCCGCCACCGCACGGGCGACCCGGCGGCGGGTCCCGTCGTGATACCCCGCGCGCCCCTTCCCGGGCCTTGGCTCCCCGAAGAGCGCGATCACCACCGACCCGCGGCCATCCTCGGTGGGGCCGTCCACCAGGCGCGGGTCGAGGCCCACCGAGCGCATCGTGAGCGCGAGGGCTTCGCGGGAGGGCGCCGGCCACCCGGGTGGGTCGCCCGCCTCGTCGTCCACCACCACGAGGTCCACCACGGGACCGACCGTCGGCAGCACGCCGCGCAGCGGATGCACCACGGTGTCCGCCACCTGCCGCGCCCAGAGCACGTCGTCGAGCGTGGGTTCCCGTCCCGGCGCCGGACGCCCCCAGTCGGCCCAGAACGCGCGCCGCGCGACGGATGCCTCGAGCGCGTCGATCGCGAGCGCGCCCGCCTCGATCGCATCCTCGATCGCCTCCGCCACGGCGTGCGGGTCGGCCGGCGCGAGGAGGAGGTCGCAGCCCGCGGCGAGCGCCTGGATCCCGGCCGTGGACTCGCCGCCCGCCGGCGACGCGCCCTCCATGCCCAGCGCGTCGCTCACGACGAGGCCCTCGAAGAAGAGCTCCTCGCGCAGCAACTGCGTGAGCAGGGGCCGCGACCGCGACGCCACCGCACCCGTGGCGTCGAGCGCCGGGAAGCGCACGTGCGCCGCCATCACGCTCGCGACGCCGGTATCCACCGCCGCGCGGAAGGGGAGCAGGTCCTCCGCCCAGAGCGCACCGGCCGGCGCGGCCACGAGGCTCTCGGCGAGGTGCGGGTCGTCCCTCGCGCGGGCCACGCCCGGGAAGTGCTTCGCGCAGGCGAGCACGCCCTCGCTCTGGCAGGTGTCGATCCACTCCACCACCCACTCCGCGACGCGCTGCGCCTCGGCGCCGAACGCGCGCGAGCCGAGGAAGGGATTCGCGGCGCCAGCGTCGAGGTCCGCCACCGGCGCGAGCGCCCAGTTCACCCCCACCGCCCGCGCTTCGCGCGCGGTGAGGCGCGCCGCGCGGCGGACCACCTCGGCGTCGCGCAGCGCGCCGAGCGCGGCGAGGGGCGGGAGTCCCGAGAGGCCCTCGAACGCGCTGCCGGCCCCGGCCTCGAGGTCCGCGGCGATGAGCAGGGGCTCGCGCGTCCGGCGGGCGAGCTCCTGCGTGAGCGCGTGCACCTCGTCGCGCGGCCCGCCGCTCACGAGGAAGCCGCCCACCCCCAGCTCGATCGACTCGTCGATCATCTCCGCGAGGTACGCGAAGCCGTGGCCGGGATCCCAGCGGAGCTGGGGGACGAGCAGCGCGCCGAAGGGGGAGCGGCGGTCGGTCACGCCGGGTGGTACGCGCCGAGGACGCGCGGCCCGCGCGCCCCCGTCGCCGAGGGCACGTTGCCCGCGCGGCCGCGCAGGTGGAGCCACCCGAGGAACGCGAAGGCCACCGCCTCCTTGGCCTCGCCGTCGAAGAAGACGGCGTCGAACGGCCGCACGTGGCGCGGCGAGAGCACCATCGCGATCGCCTCGCGCAGCACGGGGTTCCGTGCGCCCCCGCCAGAGAGGAGCACCTCGTCCACCGGCTGCGGCACGAACCGCTCGAAGGCGAGCGCGATGCTGCGCGCGGTGAACCAGGTGGCGGTGGCCACGATGTCCTCGTCGGTGCACCCCGCGCGCGCAGCCCGGCAGCGGACGATCACGTCCGCGATGAACGCGGCGGTATAGCGTTCCCGCCCCGTGGACCTGGGCGGCTCGGCGGCGTACCACGGATCCGCGAGCAGCGCCTCGATCACCGCCTCGATCGGCACGCCGGCGGCGGCGCGCTTGCCGTCGCGGTCGAAGGGGAGCGAGGGCCAGAGCGCGCGCGTCACGCCGTCCATCACGCAGACGCCCGGCCCGGTGTCGAACGCGCGCACGGCCTCGAGTGCGCCGCCCGGCGGCACCACGGTGAGGTTCCCGATCCCGCCGAGGTTCTGCAGCACGCGCCACCTGGTGGGCGACGAGAAGAGGAGCGCGTCGGCGATCGGCACGAGCGGCGCGCCCTGCCCGCCGGCCGCCACGTCGCGCACACGGAAGTCCGCGATCGCCGGGATGCCCGTGCGCTCCGCGATCACGGCGGGCTGGCCGCACTGCCAGGTGCCGTGCGGCGGCTCGTGCCAGACGGTGTGGCCATGTGAGCAGATGGCGCGCACCTCGTCGCGCGGCACGCCGGCCTCGGCGAGCACCGCGACGGCGGCGTCGGCGAGCCAGCCGCCGAGGGCGAAGTCGAGGCGCGTGTACTCGCTCGGGGTGGCGCCCTCGAGCGCCGCGGCGAGCCGCTCACGCGTCGCGGCGTCGTACGGGCGTGCGACGTGCCCGAGCAGCTCCGGCGACACGCGCCCGTCGTCGCCCTCGGTGAAGCGCACCGCGACCGCCGTGATGCCGTCGAGCGAGGTGCCCGACATGAGCCCGATGAGGACGTCGCCGCTCATCCGACCGGCGGCGGCGCGTCGGGGACCACGCGGCGGATCACCCCCCCCGCCGTGGCGAGGCGCGACTCGGCGGTCGCGCGGTCGAGCCCGAGCTTCTGCATCACGATCGCGACCTTCACGCTGCCGTCGGCGCGACCGAGCACGGTGCGCGCGTCGTCGCGAGACACGCCGCAAGTCACCATCAGGAGGCGCTCGGCACGGTCCCGCAACTTCACGTTGCTCGCCCTGAGGTCCACCATGAGGTTGCCGTACGCCTTGCCGAGGCGGACCATCGCGCCGGTGGTGATGGTGTTGAGCACGAGCTTGGTGGCGGTACCGGCCTTGAGGCGGGTCGACCCCGTCATCACCTCGGGACCCGTGATCGGCAGGATGGCGACATCCACGGCCTCGATCACGTCCGGCGCCGGCGGCGAGCAGGCGAGGATGCCGGTGCGCGCGCCGAGCGCGCGCGCGTGCTCGAGCGCCGCGCGCACGTAGGGCGTCGTGCCGCTGGCGGCGATGCCGAGCACGAAATCGCCCCGCCGCACGCCGGCCACCGTCAGGTCTGCGCGTGCGCCGTCGGGGAGGTCCTCGGCGCCCTCGGCCGAGCGGACGAGGGCTGGCGCGCCGCCGGCGATGATCCCCTGCACCATCTGCGGGTCGGTGCCGAAGGTGGGCGGGCACTCCGAGGCGTCGAGCACGCCGAGCCGGCCCGAGGTGCCGGCACCCACGTAGAAGAGCCGGCCGCCCGCGCGGAAGGTCGCCTCCACGAGCTCGATCGCGCGCGCGATCGCGGTGCGCTGCGTGCCGACGGCCTCAGCGACGCCACGGTCCTCGGCGTTCATGAGGTCCACGATCTCGAGGGGCGACGCGAGGTCGATCTCGGCGCTGCGCGGGTTGCGACGCTCGGTCACCCGGGGATCGAGCACGTGGGGGCGGGGTCTGAGTGTGGGGTCCACGGCCGGGGTGCGCATCGGCACCAGGGACACCAAGGGCACCGAGGCTCTCCCTCGGTGTCGCCGGCGGCCACTGCCCCCTAAGTTATCCCTCGTGATGACCCCACGCACCCGGCGCGCCACGGCGCGCCTCGCGGTCCCGACCGCGGTCCCGACCGCGGTCCCGACCGCCATCCGCGCCGGCGCACTCGCCGCCGTCCTGCTCGCCTCCCTCGCGCTGCCGGTGGCCGGGCAGATCATCAAGGTCCCGTCGCCGAGCGAGAACGGCGCGCCCATCTCGGTGAACGCCACCTTCGGCTTCCTGCAGACCCAGGGGCGGTTCGATGGCCAGAGCGGCGCGTACTGGAACCTGGGAGACGCCCTCATGTACCGGGCGACGCTCGACTACGGGATCCGCGCCGGCGCGATCGGGCTCACCGCGGGCCTCGCCTCGGTGCCGATCCGCCGGGTCGGGGGCACCGCCCCGCCCAACTCGCGCGGCGACATCCAGCTGCGCGAGTTCCTCGCCACCTTCCGCACCGTGGAGGGCGAGGGGTTCCACCAGATCGTCGAGGTGAGCATGGGGCTCGGCCAGTGGACCGGATACTCGGGCACCGACGTGCTCACCGCCGACGAGCAGGAGGCCCGCAACGCCTTCGCGCTCGTGGTCGGGTACGGCTTCGGCTTCGCGATCGGCAAGCGGGCCGCGTTCACGCTGGTGCAGGACTACTCGACACTCTGGGGATCCGCCGAGGGCCTGCCCTCGGGAGAGCCGCGTTCGGTGCGACAGTACACGACGCGCGTGGGACTCCGCTACCGCATCCGGGGACAACGATGACCGCGTGGCACCATCTCTCCCGCCGCAGCACCGCCGCGGCGCTCCTGGCGACCCTCACCCTCGCGGCCTGCCGGCCCGCGAGCACGCCGCCGGCCACGTCGCCGGCGACGCCCGGCGCCGGCGACGCGCGCTACTCCGGCACCTTCGCCGGCGGCTGGCGCTTCCCGGAGGCGCGCGAGGCGGCGTTCGGCGAGCGCTCGATGGTCTCCAGCAACTCCGACCTCGCGACCGAGGCCGGGGTGGAGATCCTCAAGTCGGGCGGGAACTCGGTGGACGCGGCCGTGGCCGTGGGCTTCGCGCTCGCGGTGACCTACCCCTTCGCGGGGAACATCGGCGGGGGCGGCTTCATGGTGATCCGCATGGCCGACGGCCGCACCGCGGCGCTCGACTACCGCGAGGTCGCGCCGCTCGCGGCCACCCGGAACATGTTCGTGGACTCCCTCGGCAAGCTCACCGACAAGAGCGTGGTGGGGCACCTCGCCTCCGGCGTGCCGGGCGCGGTGGCGGGGTTGGACGCGGCGCTCCAGCGCTTCGGCACGATGACGCTCGCGCAGGTGATGGCGCCGGCCATCCGCATGGCGCGCGATGGCTTCACCGTGGACAGCGCGCTCTACCGGTCGCTCTCGGGCGCGCGGCAGCGGCTCTGCCGGTTCGAGGGCTGCTCCACCTTCTTCCCCGACGGCCAGGTGGTGCCACCGGGCGGGACGCTGGTGCAGGCCGACCTCGGCCGGTCCCTGCAGTTGATCGCCGACCGCGGCCCGGAGGCGTTCTACGACGGGCCGATCGCGGACGCGCTGGTGGCCGAGATGCAGCGCGGCGGCGGGATCATCACGCGCGAGGACCTGCACGCCTACCAGCCGAAGTGGCGCGAGCCCGTGGTCTCCGATTATCGCGGCTACACGCTGATCACGATGCCCCCCGCGTCGTCGGGCGGCATCACGATGACCGAGTCGTTCAACATCCTCGAGCGGTTCGCGCCCCTGCCGGCGTTCGGCACGCCGGAGTACACGCACCTCCTCGCCGAGACGTTCCGGCGCGCCTTCCAGGACCGGAACGCCAAGCTCGCCGACGCCGACTTCGTGCCCGTGCCGCGCGACGAGCTCACGTCGAAGACGTACGCGACGGGCCTCGCGAAGCAGATCGACCTGCGCCGCGCCTCCAAGACGCCGGCGTTCGAGACGGCGCCGGAGCCGGAGCACACCACGCACTACTCGGTGGTGGACGCGATGGGGAACGCGGTGGCGACCACCACGACGCTCAATGGCGGCTACGGCTCGGCCGTCTGGATCCCGGGCGGCGGCTTCATGATGAACAACGAGATGGACGACTTCGCCGCGCAGCCGGGCTCGCCGAACATGTTCGGGCTCGTGCAGGGCGAGGCCAACGCCGTGCAGCCGGGCAAGCGGATGCTGAGCGCGATGTCTCCGACGATCGTGCTCGACCGCGACGGGAAGGTGCTGCTCGTGGTGGGCGCCGCCGGCGGCCCCACGATCATCACCGCGGTGTCGCAGGTGATCCTCAACGTGATCGAGCACGGGATGACGCTGGCCGACGCCATGCGCGCGCCGCGGATGCATCACCAGGCGCTGCCGGACCAGATCCGGGTGGAGAGCATCGGGTTCCCCGACCAGACGCTCGTCGCGCTCCGCGCGATGGGGCACGAGGTGGTGACGACGCAGGGGATCGCGAACGTGAACGCGGTGATGCGGGTGCCGGGGGGGTGGCAGGGAGTGAAGGAGCCGCGGGGCTCGGGGTTGGCTCTGGGGTATTGATGGGAGGTGTGAGGTGTGAGGGGTGAGGTGTAAGGGAACAACGAATGCGGGGGGAAGCTCTGTGAGCCTCCCCCCGCATTGTCTTACCTCACACCTCACACCTCACACCTCACACCTCACACCTCACCCCCGTGGTACCGTCAACGGCGCCGAGAGCGCGATGGTGATCGTGCCGTTCTCCGGCAGGCAACCCTCGTAGTCGGCCGTGCCCGCGGCCACGGCGCCACCGGCCACCGCGCCGACCGCGGCGCCGAGGACGGTCGCCTTGGTGCTCTTGCCGAGGAGCTTGCCGGCGACGGCGCCGGCGGCGGCGCCCGTCGCGACCTTGCCGACCTGCTGGCCGGTGCTCTGCGAGCGGACCGCCTCGATCGTGGCGACCTGCGTGACGTCACCCTGCACGTCCATCGCCTGGCCGTTCACCGTCACCGACACGACGTCGAAGGCGAGCTTCCAGTTGTCCTTCGAGTTCTTGCTGATGGCCGACTCGGTCACGGCGAGCGTGACGGTCGCGCCGGCGGGGATCCTCGCGCCATTCGTGCCCGCGACGTCGGCGGCGAGCGTCGTGACGAAGCGGTCGCCGACCTTGTGCGTGTTGGTGCAGATGCGCGCGCCGTTGGTGACGGCGAACGAGGTGCCGGCGGCGATCACGCCGGTGCCCGAGCGCGGGGCGGCGGAGGACGTCGTCGGGCGCGGGGCCGGCGGCGTCACGGCCTTCTTCGCGGGCGCCGTCGCGGGCGCCGGCGTCGTCGCATTGGCGTCCGGCGTCGCGACGGGCGCGTCGTTCATCGGCGCCATCGAGTCGCGCGGGGTGAGTTCGATCGCACGGCCCGCCTCATCCGTGGCGGCGTCCTGGTTGCCGCCGCAAGCCGCGACGACGAAGGCGACCGCGATCAGCGGCAGGAAGGCTCGACGAATAGAATTGCTGGTCATATGCTGCTCCGTGGTGGGGATCGAGTGGGGTACGTGCAAATTGCCCGATGGACCGCGGGGTTTCAACGCGGAGTCGACCGGTGAGTCCTCTTACCCGCCTGGTCCCCTGGTTGGTCCCGCACTGGCGCAGGTTCGCCGTGGGCCTCGCCTGCGTCGTGTTCTCCACCGCGCTCGCGAGCCTCATCCCCACCCTCCTCCGGGGCGCCATCGACGGCATGGGCGCAGGCGCCCCATGGGGCCGCATCGCCTGGATCGCCGGCGAGATGCTCGCCGTCACTCTCGTGATGGCCGTCTTCCGCTACTCCATGCGGCAGGTCCTGAACGGCGTCTCACGCGTGGTCGAGAACGACCTGCGCAACGCCCTCTTCGCCCGCCTCACCGCGCTCGACGCGGCCTGGTACGCCCGGAACCGCACCGGGGAGGTCATGGCCCGGCTCACCAACGACCTGGGCGCCGTGCGG
>JAOUHR010000349.1 GCA_029884515.1 Gemmatimonadota bacterium | reverse complement strand
CGACGAAGTTCTCGGCCTCGACGTCGGCGACGACGGCGTGGCCGACGCGTTGGACGACAAGACCAAGGCGATCGGCGCGCCGCAGTTCACCTCGGCGGAGGACCAGAACTTCGTCGTGGGCGGCGCCGCACAGGTGATGAGCCCGATCACCGTGACCGAGTACGGCGTGTTCGGCACCGTGACCGCCGTGCGCGACCTGCGGATCCGGATCCCGGTGGGGTTCCCGATGACCTGGCTCACCTCGACGCTGACCGCGACGCTCGGCGGCACCGCCGCCGCGAAGGTGTCGCCGGCGGCGACGTACGAGGACGCGGGCCGGACGTTGCGGCTCGACGTGCTCGCCGACTTCGCGCCTGGTGAGGTGCTCACCATCGCCGGCCTGGGCTATGCGAACTTCGCGTCGAGTGCGCCGATCAACCGGCTGGAACTGGTGCTCGCTGGGGCGGGCGGCGGCGCCGCGGCGCGCGACGGACAGGTCATCTCCATCGGTGCGGTCACGATCTCCTCGGCGGCGAACCAGACCTTCTCGGTGGGGGACACGGCGACGGCGATCAGCCTGATCACGATCACCGACGACCCGCTCGTCCCCACGATCAATTCCGGCAAGGAGATCCGCATCCGGATCCCGACCGGCTTCCCGATGACGTGGAACACGGCGATCACCACCGTCACGCTCGGCGGCAGCGCGGCGTCGAAGGTGAGGACCCAGCTCAAGGCCTACGAGGACGGCGGCCGGACGGTGGTGGTGGACGTGAACGTGAACTTCGCCGCGGGTGACGTCATCACCCTCTCCGGCCTGCAGTTCATCAACTTCACCGCGGCGGCGTCCGACCGGCTCGGGCTGGACGTGAACAACGACAAGATCGCCGACGCGCTCGACGACAAGACCAAGACCATCGTGCCGGGCGGATTCACGACGACGCTCGGGAACGGCGTCGACCCCGCCAACGTCACGGTCGCGCCCGGCGGCCCCGCGACGACCGTGGATGCCTTCACCTTCCAGACCGCGAGCGGCACCGACGCACTCACGCAGCTCGAGGTGGCGCTCGCGACGGGCACGACCACCGCGCTCAGCCTGCTGCAGATCACCGACAGCGCCGGCACGCTCGTGTACGGCAGCGTCGCGAACCCCACGGGCGACACCGTGCTCGTCGCGCTCTCCACGAGCATCACCGTCACCAGCACCCTCTCGCGCTACCGTGTCCGCATCACGCCGAAGTCGCACGCGGCCATGCCGGTGCCGCCGGGGGCGAGCTACGCAGTGACGGCGCGCATCACCGGCTGGAGCGGCACCTATCCGCACCTCGGCTCCGACGCGTCGAGTGCGACCGTCACCGTGGACAACCTCTCGCCGGGGAACGTGACCGCCGCCGTCGCCACCGCGGGCATCGGGCAGGCGGTGCTCGTGTGGGCGAATCCCGTCGACGCCGACCTCGCCACGATCATCGTGCTGCGCCGGGCGTCGGCCGCCGTGGTCGCCGTGCCGGTCGAGGGGGCCACGTACGTCCTTGGGGACTCGCTCGGCGCCTCCGCCATCGCCTGCGTCGTCGCGGCGCCGGGCACGACCTGCACCGATACCGCGCTGCCCGGCGGCATCGCGTACCACTATCGCATCTTCACCCGCGACACGAACGGGAACTTCTCGAACGGCCTGGTTCCCACTGGCTCGCCGGTGACAGCACTGACGCCGAACCTGCTCCTCGTCAAGAACGTCTCGCCCGCGGGCAACCCACCCCCCGGGACGGATCTCGCCTACAGCACGACGTTCACGAACTCGGGCAGCGCTCCCGCGCAAAGCGTCGTGATCATCGACCCGGTCCCGGCCAACACGGACTTCAAGGTCGCGTCGGCGACGACGAACCTCGGCACCACCGGCCTCACCGTGGTGGTCGCGTACTCGAGCGATGGCGGCACCACCTGGACGTACACGCCCGTGAGCGCGGCCGGCGGCGCTCCCGTGGGTTACGACCGCCTGGTCACCCATGTGCGATGGACCTTCACCGGCAGCCTGAGCCAGACCGCGCCGAACAACAGCGGCAGCGCCGGTGCGACCATGCGGGTGCGCTGAGCCGCTAGCGCCCGGCCCGCAGCCGCTCGAGTCCGTCCGCGTCCCGCGCGAGGCCGGCGGTCAGGTTCTCGCACCCCGTCGCCGTGATCAGCAGCTCATCCTCGATGAACACGGCCACGCCCGCGTCGTGGTTGTAGTACCAGGGCTCGATGGTGAGGATCATCCCCGGCGCGAGCGTCGCCTCGACCAGCGATGGGTCGCCGCTGTCGAGCCCGAGGTGATGGCCGAAGTAGAGCGGCGCCTGCATGTACGGCCGCGCGGCCTCCGGGATCGCCGCGTCCGCCGCGCGCTGCAGGTCGGCCAGGGTGATCCCCGGGCGCGCGGCGGCGATGACGGCGTCCGAGATGCGGCGCACCATCTCGACCAGTTCGCGCTGGCGCGGCGTGAACCGGGCGCCCACGGGGAAGGTGCGCCCCACGTCGCTGACGTAGTGATCGCGCTCGCACCCGACGTCGTAGATCACGAGCTCGCCCGCGCGCATCGCACGGTTGCGCCGGTCGTAGTGCGCGCCGAGGATGCGCCAGGGCCAGAGGGAGTTGGGGCCGGACTTGATGATCGGCGTGAAGGCGTCGCGCTGCGCGCCGAGCGCCATGCAGTCGGCGGTGAACGCGCCGGTGAGGGTGCGCTCGTCCACGCCGGGCGCCACGCGGGCCGCGCCGCGGGTGATCGCCGTCGCGGTCGCGCGCGCGGCCTCGCGCATCGCGGCGATCTCGCGCGGCGACTTGACCATCCGCAGCGTCGCGACCAACCGATACGCGTTGCCCAGCGCGAGTCGCGGATGCGACCGCGCCAGCTCGGCGGCCAGCACCTGGCCGGGAGTCGGCGCCGCGAATGCCGACGGTGGGGCGGGGAAGGCAGCACCGGCGCTGCCGCCGTCGATGAGCACCTGCGCGCCGCGCTCCTCCAGGCCGCGCAGGAAGTCCTCGAGCTCGGTGTCCGCCAGCACGCCATCCACGCCGCTGAGCGCGCGGAGCGTCGTGTCGGTGGCGAGGGGACGGCCGGGGAAGTCGTTCGGCCGTCCGCTGTTCTCGAACCGGGGGTCGGTGCGCGGCACGAAGAGGATCGTGCGGCGCGTGCGCCCGTCGATCACCAGCAGCGAGCGCGACACCTCGAGCCCGGCGAAGTACTCGAAGTCGTCCAGCTGCCGGAACGTCTCGCCGGCGCTCGTGCCCTCGGCGCTCGGCACGAGCAGCACCTCGTTCTCGCCGAGCAGGTCGAGCGCTGCCGTGTGTCGCGCCGCGTATTCCGCCGCCGGGAAGGACGGGCGCGTCCAGTCGGTGAGG
>JAOUHR010000348.1 GCA_029884515.1 Gemmatimonadota bacterium | reverse complement strand
GGCGAGCAACCCGCCCCAGGAGTAGCCCACGAGCGTCAGCGGTCCCGGCGCCAGCTCGGCCACCGCGGCCGTGAGGTCCTCCACGTGAGTGCGCCACGTGACCGGGGCGCGGTCGTCGGTCTTCGAACGGCCGCCGCCGCGCTGATCGTAGAAGAGGCACTCGCGGTCGGTCGCGAGCTCGAGCATCTGCGGGAGGAGGTACTCGTGGCTCGCGCCCGGCCCACCGTGCAGCACCACGAGCCGGCTGCGCGGGGCCGACGGGCCGTACCGGCACCAGTAGAGGGGTGCGGCGGTGCGCGAAGTGAAGCCGGAATCGGCCGGGGGCGGGGTGGGGGGCATCGGCTCAGTGGAAGCTATCGGCCACGCGCGCGGTGTTGGCGTGTACGCGCACCGTGTCGCCGATGTCGCGGCCGTATCCCCCGGCGATCATGATCGCCACCGGCACGCCCACGGCGCGCGCCGACTCGAGCACGAGCGCGTCGCGGCGCATCAGGCCGTCGAAGGTGAGGCCGAGCCGTCCGAGCGAGTCCCCTTCGTGCGGGTCCGCGCCCGCCAGGTAGAACACGAGGTCGGGCCGCGAGTCGGCGAGCACCCCCGGCAGCACGGCCGCGAGCCGTTCGAGGTACGGGGTGTCGGTCGTGCCGTCCTCGAGCTCCACGTCGAGGCGGCCGGCGACCCTGCGGAACGGGTAGTTGCGCCGGCCGTGCATGGAGAACGTGAAGGCGTCGTCGTCCCCGGCCAGCAGCGCATGCGTGCCGTTCCCCTGGTGCACGTCGAGGTCCACCACGGCGGCGCGACGGAGCAGGCCGCGGGCGCGCAGCGCGCGCAGCGCGATCACCACGTCGTTCAGCACGCAGAATCCCTCGCCGTGCGTGGCGAAGGCGTGGTGCGTGCCGCCGGCGAGGTTCATCGCGATGCCGTGCACGAGCGCGTGCTCGGCGGCGGCGAGCGTGCCGCCGCTCGCCCGCAGCGAGCGCTCCACGAGTTCGGCGCTCCACGGGAAGCCGAGCGTGCGCTGCTCCGCCGCCGGCATCGTCCCCCCCGTCAGGCGCGCGACGTACGCCGCGTCGTGCACGCGGCGTACGTCGGCGATCGGGGCGCGGGGCGGGTCATGGAGGTGTGCCGCCCGCACGGACCCCTCCGCGAGCACCGTGTCGCGCAGGAGTGCGTACTTCGCGATGGGGAACCGGTGGCCCTCGGGGAGGGGGATCGCGTAGTGTGCACTCGACCACGCGTGCAGGGACCCCATCGGTGCGGCTCCGCGTCGTGATAGTGGGAAGGGTGGCTCGTCGGTATCTTACGGGCACCGCCATGCCCACTCCAGCACGCCATGTCCGAACCGGCTGCCGCTGACACCCCCGAGGTGATCTCGCGTTTCGCCGAGTTGGTGGCGCTCGTGGCCGAGCGCCCCACCGCGGCGGCCGAACAGCGCGCGCTCGTCAAGGATGTGGTGAAGGCCGCCAGGAAGTCGCCCTCCACGCTCGCGCTGGGCGAGGACGGCCGCTTGATGGCCGGCGCACGGGCGCTCGACCTCCCGCACCTCGCCGGTCGCCTCAAGGGCTATGGCATCGAGGAGCTGGGCATCACCGCGCAGGCTGCCGTGGCCGACCTGCTCGACCTCGCCCGGATGCTCGCGCCGGCCCCGACGAAGGAGAGTGCCAGGGGCATCGCCGGGCGGATCGCCGTGCTCGACGCGCGCGCGCTGCCGATCCGGCTCAAGGCGAGGGATCCCGCGATCGAGCCGCCGTCGGCTCCCCTGCCGCCTCCGCGGCCCTCCCGGCGCGAGATGCCGCGCGCGTCCCGCGCCGCCACCCCCGCGCGGACGACGGGCGTCACCCCTGCGCCGGGCACGCCGCGCGTCTCGCCGCCGGCGACCGAGCGGGTCTCGGCGCCCGAACTGCCCCCACTCGAGCCGGAGCACGAGCACGACTCCGGTCCGCAGCTCCAGCAGGCGCTCCCGGTCCCGACGCCCGCGAACGCCGCCGTGGCGGCCGCGGTCACCGGCGTGGCCGCCGCGGAGGCCGGTGCGCAGGGGGCCATGCCCCTCGTGGCAGCGCTCGAGCTCCTCGCGCAGCTGGCGGACCTCGCCTTCCGCCAGGGCCGCGATGACGACCTCATCGACGCGATGGCCGCGCTCGTCGCACTCGAGTACCAGGCGCTCCAGCGCAAGGCGTCGGACGAGCGACGGCAGGCCTTCAGTCACATGTTGAAGCGGTTGACGATGCGCCCGATGCTCGTGCGCCAGCTCGCGGTGCTGCGCCATGCGCGCGCCGCCGACGCGGTGGCGTGCGCGCGGTTGCAGGCGATCCTGCGCCGGTACGGCACCTACGGGGCGGACGCGGTCGCGGACGAGTTCATGTCCGCGTCAAGTGCCGACGCCCGCGCGACCTGCCTGGCCTCGCTCCGGGAACTCCCGCACACGCACGATGCACTGCTCGGCCTCTCGCGCAGCACGAACCTGCTGCAGGTCCAGGAGGCGGCCGCACTCCTCGGCGAGCTGCGCGACGCCCGCTGCGAGCGGATCCTGGTCGAGATGCTCCGCCACCCGGAGCCACGCGCGCGACGGTCGGCCGTCGCCTCGCTCGGGCGCTTCGGTACGGCGACCTCCCTCGACGCGATCGCGCTCCTCCTCGATGACCCGTCACCGCGGGTCCGCCTCGGCGCGGTCTCCGCGCTCGGCCAGCGACGCGACGCCAAGACCGTGGACCTCCTCACGCCCCTGCTCGACAGGGAGCCGGACACGGAAGTGCTCTTCTCCGCGGTGGGGGCGCTGGGTGCGGTGGGCACCGCCGAGGCGGTGCAGCTGCTCATCCGGCTCGCACAGGGCGAGGGTGCGCATCCGCTGCGGAGGAACACCGCGCTGCGCGTGATGGCCTGCACGGCGCTGGTGATGGTGCGCTCGCCGACCGCGATGGCCGCGGTGCAGCAGCTGCGCGATGACCGAGACGAGAAGGTGCGCGAGGCGTCGATCCGCCTCGTCGCACAGGCGAAGCGCCGCTCGACGGCGTCGCACGCGGTCGCCACCGGCGCGTGAGCATCGCCACCTACCGGGTCTTGGTCACCGACGGCGTCGACGCGGAGGGCGTGGCGGTCCTCACCGCCGTGTCCGCGTTCCGGGTGGACGAGGTGCCGACACTCCCCGCGGCCGAGCTGGCCGAGCGCATCGCGGACTACGACGCGATCGTCGGGCGGAGCGCCACGAAGGTCTCGGCCGAGCTGCTCCGGCGTGCGACGCGCCTGCGCGTGGTGGGCCGCGCCGGGGTGGGCGTGGACAACGTCGCGATCGATGCGGCGACGGAGCTCGGGATCGCGGTGATCAATGCGCCCGCGGGCAACACCGTCGCGGTGGCGGAGCTCC
>JAOUHR010000347.1 GCA_029884515.1 Gemmatimonadota bacterium | reverse complement strand
ACGTGGGCGAAGAAGGCGCCTTCCATTCCCACGCGGTAGCTCCCGTGACCCACGGAATCCGTGGTGTACCTCCCCACGTTGGCCACGAAGAGGTCCACGCGGCCATCACGATCGTAGTCGAAGAAGACCGCGCCGGAGGAGTGGCCGTCGTAGCCCACGCCCGCCGCCTTCGAGATGTCGCGGAATGCACCGCCGCCGAGGTTCTCGAAGAGGCGGTTGCCGTGGCGCACCGTGGTCACCAGCAGGTCGGGGTCGCCATCGTTGTCGATGTCCGCGAAGGAGGCGCCGACGGCCACCACGTCCACGAGGTCGATCCCCGCCTTCGCTGAGATGTCCTCGAACGTCCCGCTCCCCAGGTTCCGCCAGAGTTCGTTGCGACCCAGCTGCGTGGTGAAGAAGAGGTCCGGCAACCCGTCGCCATCCACGTCCGCCGCCGCCACGCCGCCGCCATGATCGTAGTGCACGGGCTTGTATGCGCGGCCTGCGTCGTCCACCACCTGGTTCACGAAGGCAATGCCACTCTCGGCGAGGCGATCCGTGTAGGCGAAGTCGTGCCGCGCCATGGACTTGGCCACGAGGGCGCGCTCCTCACCCACGCGGTCGAGGAGCCACTGCGGTGTCGCTGCTCCCTGTGACTGGGGCTCACGGCAGGCGGCGACAGTGCCGAGCACCATGGCCAGGACGAGGAGCGCCGGGCCGAACGGCCGCGGCGCGCGCATCGGGGTGCGGAGACTGCGTTTGATCATGCCTGAGAAGATAGCGAATCCCGGAATTGCACGAGGGGCCGGCGAGTTCAACCGCCGGCCCCTCGTGCCCTTCACGATGCTGCGATTACGGTCCGGTCTGGTAGGGCGGACGGCGATCCCACACGGACATGCCGGCCGGCACCTGGAACGCTGCGGTCTGGGGCGTGCGGGCCCCGGCGACCGAGCGCGGGAACACGATGAACGTGATCGCCGATCCGGCAATCGTGGTGCCCGGGAGCGCCTCGATGTCGATACGACCGGAGGCACCCGCCGTCGAGGAGGCCGGCGAACCGATCAGCGCGAGGCCGTCGGCGAACAGGGTGGCGCCGCCACCCGCCGGCTGCACGTTGAATCGGATCTGGCTCGGCGCGGTGGTGATGTGCGTCGAGACGCTCATCGGGGCCACATTCGCCCAGGTTGCGGCACCGGGTATCGCGCCGCCGTTCGGATACTGCCGCACGTCGATGGCGGTTGCCGTGGTGTTGATCACGCGGACGGCCACGTTCGCGCCCGGATCCGCGACCGTCTCCTCGAAGAAGAGCAGCCGCATCGCCGGGGTGGAACCCGTGCGGGCATAGCCCATCAGGAGGGCCGTGTAGTTCCTGCCCGCCTCGAGCGTCACGGTCGTGTCCTTGAGGACCGTGGAGGCCGCGGACTGGATCGTGTCACTCAGGAAGATCCGGAACTGGCGCTGCCCGGCGCGGGCGGCCTTGAACTGCACGCCCGCCGAGGCCGTCACGCCACCCGCCGTCGCCGGACCGTTCCGGAAGTTCTGCCGGAACTGCGCGTTGCTCTCCAGGATGTCGACGAACCGCAGGTCGAGCCCGTAGCCGCCCGCCGTGTCCGGCACGGCGTTGATGAACCGTACGCCGGCCGTCGGGACGGCCGCGGTCGGGTAGACCTCTTTCATGCTGCACCCAGAGATCAGGGCAGCGGAGAGGCAAACCACCGAGAGAACAAACACACGTCGCATGAAGAACTCCGTGGAAGTTGAGGCGACGGGCCAGCCGTCAGGGCCAGATGAGACGCAAGGATTCAGCGGTCGTATCAGTAGGCGTCGACGCATCGTCGAGCCCGAATCCGAACAGTCCGCGAGACAACATGTAGGTCAGGCTACCTGCACCGGCCGCGCCCAGCGCGACCGTTCGAACCTTCGAGAGGCGGCGCTCCGAGACGGACCGGACGTGGTCCTTCCCGACCCGCACCTGCTCCCCGTTCCAGATCTGCACACCGCCCCGCAGGGCATACACGTGCTGGACGGCGATCACATACCCTTCGTTGTCCAGCTCGACCAGCCTGCCCTCCAACCGGTCGATCTCCGGACCCACCGACGGCCCCAGCGCGACCCGGCCGGCGTCGTTCACATACAGTGCGACGCTGGTCCCCGTCTCCGGTGCCGCGCCCGTGGTGAGGGGCTGCAAAGTGAAGCAGCCCGACACCACGAACGCCAGCAACGAACAGAAGAGCCCGGGGCGACGCACGATGCTCCCTACCAGCCGTAGACGCTGGGACCCGATGCCGAGTTGGGCGCGTTGCCCGAGCCCGGACCGGCGCCGTAGATCTGTGCGATCGACCGGCCACGAGCCTGCAGGTCCTGGAACGGGACCGCCCAGAAGAGCGGCGTGTCGAGCGCGAAGTCACCCCAGCCACGGCCGTCGAGGAACCACGGCACGTAGTGGGTATAGGCCGTCTCGATGCGCTTCTCGTACTTGAGCGCCTCCCAGAGGTTGCCACAGGCCACGACCGTGTATGGCGCGACCGGGACCTTCGGGACGCACGCCGCTCCACCCGGGACCGGCGTGGTCGCGTCGAACACCGTGATCGCCGGCAAACCGCCGCCGGTCGCGACACCGCCCACCATGCCGGCCGTGCGCGAGACGTTCACGAGTGCGCCCGCCGCGGCATACTGCCCCGCGCGGTAGAGCCCCTCGGCCTTCAGGAGCCGCATCTCCGAGAGCACCATGAACGGCGTGTTGCCGTTCTGCTGCGTGCCGTCGCCGGCCGTGCGCCACGAGTAGAACCGGGCGTGGTCATAGTTCGACCAGCCCCAGCCCTGCCCCGAGTACTCATCCAATCCGGCCGGGCGGTTCACGAAGTAGCGCTTGCAGGGCGTGGAAGCCGTGCTGCACTGCGTGAGTGCGAAGTCCGCCTGCTGCAGTGTTCGCGTCGCGCCCTGCGGGAACCGCAGGTCCGGCGAGTCCATGAAGAAGCCGGTGTTGTTCGCGCCGCGCGCGTCACGCGGGGTCGCGATCCAGGCCGCGTAGTTGTTGGCACCATCACCCATGCCGATGTAGAACGGCGGCATCTGGTGCCAGGACCGGAAGGTGCCGTACTGCGAACGCCAGGCGTTCGTCGGTCCGACCGTCGTGCTGGTCGTGATCTGGTGATCGGCCGTGATGCCGCCGTCCACGTCCGCGATGACCGCGGTCCAGTCGATGGCCGCCCGCTCAGTGGGCGTGCGTGCGACATTCGCACGGAGCCGCGCCCGGTACGAGCGCACGAGCTTCACGAACTCCGTCGCCGTGAACGTCGTCGGCGAGGGGATCCAGGTGGACGGCAGCGGGAACCCGCCGGAACCGGCTCCGCCGGCGGTGGCCGCGTCGATCGACCGCTG
>JAOUHR010000345.1 GCA_029884515.1 Gemmatimonadota bacterium | reverse complement strand
CGAGCACGAAGAGGATGTCGAGGTAGTAGCCCCACGGGTCCCACGCGCCGCGGGCCCGGAGCAGCGGGTAGTCGAGGTGATGCAGCGCCCAGAGGAACATGACCGCCGCGAGGAACCCGGCGGCCGGGGATCCGGTGCGGCGCCGATAGCGCAGGAAGGTGAACCCCGCCCACGCGGTGGCGAGCGCGAGGAAGGACACGGCCGGTCCCGCGGCGAACGCGAACTGGTCGAGCGCGAAGATCGCGACGTACGCCCACACCACGGGGAAGACCAGCAGCAGGAGGAAGCGCCGGTCCCACGCGAGCTGCCGCGAGAAGACCTCCGCCGCGTAGAGGAGGCCCAGCGCGGTCCAGGCGATGAAGACCTGGTGCAGGTAGAGCAGCCCCCGGCGGCCCGTGAGCATGAACGTCACGATCGCGGCGACGCTCAGCACGCGTGCGAACAGGGCGACGGACCACCAGAGGAAATGGGGCTTGCCCTGTCGCCGGTAGAGGTGGAGCAGCAGCAGCGCGAGGCCGAGCGTGACCACCGCCTGCAGCAGCGGCGCGCCGGGAGAGAGCGAG
Organism: Gemmatimonadota bacterium; assembly: GCA_029884515.1. Taxonomy (GTDB): domain Bacteria; phylum Gemmatimonadota; class Gemmatimonadetes; order Gemmatimonadales; family Gemmatimonadaceae; genus Pseudogemmatithrix. The sequence continues at coordinate 2,809 of JAOUHR010000345.1, read as the reverse complement.
GGGATCTGTTCCACGGCTCGTCCTCAGTCCTGCGGCCGGACACTGAGGCGCGTGGGCCGCTTGTATGCGGCCAGCCGTTCAACGCCCCATGCCGTGGCGTCGGATTCGGTCACATCGCCGTGCAACGTCACGTGCACCTCATGCTCGCTCACCGGGTCTGCGACACCCTCCACGCGCACGTCGTGCACGCCGGGGATCGCCCTGAACACGCGCTCGAGTTCCGCCGGGTACACGTTGAAGCCGTTCCGCGTGAACATCCGCTTGCGCAGTCCCCGGAAGGTATAGACGCCATCCGCGTCGCGTACGGCGAGGTCGCCGGTGTGGAGCCAGCCGTCGTGCACCTGAAGGCCTTTCTCGCCACCCCGTACGTATCCCGCGAACACCGTCTCGCCGGCCACGCAGAGTTCGCCCTCCGTGCCATCGTCGAGCGGCGTGTTCAGCAGCGGATCGCGCACGCTCACCCGTACGCCCGGCAGGGCCGCACCCAGCGCGCCGCGCCGGTTGGGCCGTCGCAGGTCGTTGAAGAGCGCGACGGGTGATGCCTCCGTCAGCCCGTAGCCCTGTCGCAGTTCCACGCCCGTGCGATCCGCCCAGCGCTCCTGGAGCTCCTGGGCGAGCACCGCGCCGCCGCTCATGCAGAGCCGCAGCGGCCCGCGCGCCAGCCGGCCTCCGCGCCGCTCGATCGCGGCGAGCATCGCGCCGAAGATGGCCGGCACGCCGACGATCACGGTGATCCCCGCACGTTCGATCAGGTCCACCGCCGCGAGGGGATTGAAGCGCGCCATCGTCGTGACACGCGCACCGGAGAAGAGCGGCGCCATCGCGGACACCGTGAGGCCGAAGAGATGGGAGAAGGGGAGCACGGCGAGCACGTGGTCCTCGCGCGTGCTCGCGGCCGACTCCGCGCACTGCCGCGCGTTGGCGACGAGGTTGCGGTGCGTGAGGATCGCCCCCAGCGGCGTGCCGGCCATCGCCGAGGTGTAGACGATCGCGCACTCCTCGTCACGACCGGGTGCGCCGGCGTCGCCCTCGAGCGAGAGGCCGAAGTGGGAGCCGAGGTCCACCTCGCGCGTTCCCCCCGGTGCGACCACCCGTGCGCGTGCCGGCGCGTCGTCGAGCAACACGTGCGCGGCGCCCGCCGGCAGGCGAGTGGCGAGCGAGGTGGTCGTGAACACCGCGCCGACGTTCGCGTCGCCCAGCTGGTGCGCGACCTCGGCCGGCGCGGCGAGCGGATTCACGAGCACCGCGCCGCGTCCGTCGGACGCCGCGAGCGCGACCAGGAACTGGGGCGAGGTCGGCAGCAGGATCGCCGATCGCTTCCCCGCCAGCGCGCGCACGAGTGGGGCGCTCCGCTGCAGCAGCGTGAACCCGGCCGCCACGAGCCCGGCGGCGTCGTGGCCGTCGATGCTGCCGCCGCCGGCGGCGGCGCGGAGGGTCAGGACGTCCATGAAAGGGAGACGGTGGAGAGTCGACGGTGGACGGTGACGGGAGAGGCTAGAGGAAAGGTGACGGCGGTCACGGCACCGGGCTACGGCGCGCCGTGGATCGAGGCGGCCGCTTCCCGCCACCCGTCCACCTCTGCCGTCCGCCGTCTCCCCTCCCACCTCTCCTGCGCGCCCCCTAGCTTCCCGGTATCGTGTCCGACCCCCGCCTCATGATCAGCGTCTCCGGGATCCGGGGACGCGTCGGCTTCGGGCTCACCCCCGAGATCGTCGCCCGCTACGCCGCCGCGTTCGGTGCCTGGGCGATCGCGCGCGGTCAGTCGAAAGCCGTCGTCCTCGGCCGCGACAGCCGCGTCTCCGGTCCGCTCTTCCACACCGTCACGCGCGCGGCGCTCGAGAGCGTCGGCGCCGATGTCATCGACATCGGGCTCACCACCACGCCCACCATCCAGCTCGCGGTGGAGCACCACCACGCGGCCGGCGGGCTCGGCATCACCGCGAGCCACAACCCGATCGAGTGGAACGCCCTCAAGTTCATCGGGCCGGACGGACTCTTCCTGAGCGCCGCGCAGGGCGCGGAGATGCGCGCGCTGGTGGAGCAGGGGATCCCGTACGCGACCTACGACCGGCTCGGCGAGACGCGCTTCGACGGCGAGGCCATCGCTCGCCACCTGGACCAGGTCCTGGCGCTCCCCTTCATCGACATCGCGGGCATCCGGTCGCGGCATTTCCGAGTGGCGTACGACGCGTGTCGGGGCGCCGGCGGCGCGGTGATCCCGCACCTGCTCGAGCTGTTGGGATGCCATGTGAGCGCCATCGAGCTCGAGCCCGATGGCCGCTTCCCGCGCCCGCCGGAACCGGTGCCGGAGAACCTGGGCGCGCTCGAGCGGTTGGTGCGCGAGACCCACTCCCAGATCGGCTTCGCGACCGACCCCGACGTGGACCGCCTCGCGCTCGTCTCCGACGCGGGCGTCGCGATCGGCGAGGACTACACGCTCGCGCTCGCGACACGTGTCGTGCTGCGACATCGGTCGGGCCCGGTGGTCACGAACCTTTCCACGAGCCGGATCGTCGATGATATGGCGGCCGAGCGGGGGGCCCGGGTGATCCGGGCACCGGTCGGCGAGGTGAACGTCGCGCTGCGCATGCGCGCCGAGGGCGCGGTGATCGGCGGGGAGGGCAATGGCGGGGTGATCCTGCCGGAGCTGCACCTCGGCCGGGACGCCCCGCTGGGGGTGGCACTCCTCTTGCAGATGCTGCACGAGGATCAGGAGCCGCTCTCGAAGGTCGTCGGGCGGTACCCGCGGTACGCGATCATCAAGGACAAGCTCGACCGTCCTGCCAAGCCGCTCGACGCGGTATACGCG
>JAOUHR010000346.1 GCA_029884515.1 Gemmatimonadota bacterium | reverse complement strand
TTGCCGACGAGCGGGAAGGTGATGAACACGGTGAACCGGCCGGACCGGGCCGGCGTCGTCGCGATCGCGCGGCGGTTCCACGAGATGGGATTCGGGCTCGTGACGACCGCGGGAACCGGGCGCTATCTGGCTGAACGCGGCGTGCCCTCCACGCGTGCGTACAAGGTCAGCGAAGGCCGCCCGAACGGCATCGACCTCATGGTGAACGGCGAGATCCAGCTCCTCATCAACACCCCGCTCGGCAAGAGCGCGCAGCACGACGACTACATCATGCGTGCCGCCGCCATCGCGAACCACGTGCCGTACACGACCACCCTCTCGGGCGCGAGCGCCGCCTGCGACGCGATCCTCTCGCTCCGCGAACATCCGCGTGAGGTGCGTACGATCCAGGAGTGGCAGGAGATGATCCCGTGAGCGGCCCGATGGTGCACCCCTCCGCCTTCGTCGACGACGGCGCGACCATCGGCGAGGGCACACGCATCTGGCATTTCTGCCACGTGATGCCGGGCGCGGTGATCGGCGCACGCTGCACGCTCGGCCAGAACGTCGTCGTGATGAACGGCACGCGCATCGGCGACAACGTGAAGATCCAGAACAACGTCTCCATCTACGAGGGCGTGGTGCTCGAGGACGACGTCTTCTGTGGTCCCTCGATGGTGTTCACGAACGTCATCAATCCGCGGAGCCACGTCAGCCGGAAGACCGAATACCGGCGCACGCTCGTGCGGCGCGGCGCCACGATCGGCGCGAACGCCACCGTGCTCTGCGGCACGACGCTGGGCGAGTACTGCCTCATCGGGGCGGGAGCCGTGGTGACGCGCGACGTGCCGGCCCACGCGCTGATGACCGGCGTGCCGGCGCGGCGGACCGGCTGGGTCTGCGCGTGCGGCGAGACGCTCGAGGGCGGGGGTCCGTCCTTCGCCTGCAAGGCCTGCGGGGCGCGCTACGCCCTCGCGGACGATCGCCTGACGGCCGATCGCGAGGGGGGCCGATGAGCGCCCCGAAGTTCCGCGTGGCGTTCCTGGGCTGCGGCCGCATCAGCTCGCATCACTTCGAGGCGCTCGCGCGGATCGACGGACTCGACCTCGTCGCGGTCTGTGACACCGCCGAGGCGCGGGCCCGGGCGGCGGGCGGGCAGCGCGCAGTCCCGTGGTTCACCAGCTACGAGCAGATGCTCGCCCAGGTGCCGTGCGACGTGGTCGCCATCGCCACGCCTTCCGGGCTGCATCCGCAGCACGGGATCATCGCGGCCCGCGCCGGGAAGCACGTCGTGAGCGAGAAGCCCATGGCCATCTCTCTGGCGGGTGCCGACGCCCTCGTACAGGCGTGCGACGACGCGGGCGTGCACCTCTTCGTCGTGAAGCAGAACCGGCTGAATGCCACCGTGCAGCTCCTCAAGCGAGCGCTCGACAAGGGCCGCTTCGGCCGGCTCTACATGGCGAACGCCACGGTGCGCTGGGCGCGCCCGCAGGAGTACTACGACCAGGCCCCCTGGCGCGGGACCTGGGAGTTCGACGGGGGCGCGTTCATGAACCAGGCCTCCCATTACGTGGACCTCATGCAGTGGCTCGTCGGGCCGGTGGAGAGCGTGATGGCCAAGACCGCGACGATGGCCCGGCGGATCGAGGCCGAGGACAGCGGCGCCGCGCTGCTCAAGTTCCGCAACGGGGCGATCGGGGTGATCGAGGTGACCATGCTCACCTTCCCGAAGAACTACGAGGGCTCGTTCACGCTCCTCGGCGAGAAGGGGACCGTGAAGATCGGCGGGACCGCGGTGAACCGGATCGAGCACTGGCAGTTCGCGGACTACGATGACGACGACAAGCTCGTGGAGGCGGCCAATACCAGTCCGCCGTCGGTCTACGGGTATGGGCATGAGGCGTACTACCGCAACGTGCTGCAGGCCCTGCGGGGCGAGTCGGGGCCCGACACCGACGGCCGCGGCGGCCGGAAGTCGCTGGAGCTCATCCTTGGGATCTACGAATCGGCGAAGACCGGTCGCGAGGTTCCCCTGCCGCTGCGTCCGAAATTGTGACCCGCGCCAACGCGGGCCGCCGGTTCGTTGACTCCACCCTGACGCCCGGCGAGCTTTGAAGGTTCGCTCGCTCCTGCACGCTCCACGCCACGCCATTCCCCTCGCTTCCGACCCATGGCTGTCCCGCTCCTCGACTTGAAGGCTCAGCACGCGACCATCCGCGATGCCGTGGTCCGCAGTGTGATGCAGGTGGTCGATGACCAGGCCTTCATCCTCGGCGCCCCCGTGGCCGCACTCGAGCGGGCGGTGGCCGCGCTGTCGAACACGAAGTACGCGATCGGCTGCGCGAACGGCACCGACGCGATCCTCCTCGCGATGCGCGCGCTCGACATCGGGCGCGGCGACGAGGTGGTGACCACCCCGTTCACCTTCTTCGCCACGGCGGGCACGATCCACAACGTCGGCGCGACCCCGGTGTTCGTGGACATCGATCCCAGGACCTACAACATCCGCCCCGACCTCGCCGCAGCCGCGGTGACCACGAAGACGAAGGCCATCATCCCCGTGGACCTCTTCGGACAGATGGCGGCCATCGAGGAGGTCCAGCAGCTGGTGCCGAAGGTGCCGATCATCGAGGACGCGGCGCAGAGCATCGGGGCGCGGCGGAGGATCGGCGGCGCGTGGAAGATGGCCGGCGAGGTCGCGACCATCGGGACCTTCTCGTTCTTCCCCTCCAAGAACCTCGGCGGCTACGGCGACGGCGGGATGATGGTCACGCAGGACGAGGCGATCAATGACCGCCTGATGCGGCTGCGGACGCACGGCTCCGTGCAGACCTACCTGCACGAGGAGGTCGGCTTCAACTCGCGCCTCGATGCGCTGCAGGCCGCCGTGCTCTCGGCGAAGCTGCCTCACCTCGCCGCGTGGAGCGCCGCGCGACGCGCGAACGCCGCGTTCTACGCGGAGGCCTTCGCCGACCTCGACGCGGTCGTGACCCCGTACATCGATCCGGCGAACGAGAGCATCTTCAACCAGTACACCATCCGGGTGCCACGGCGCGAGGAGCTCAAGGCGCACCTCAAGGCGACGGGGATCGGCCACAGCGTCTACTATCCGCTGCCGCTGCACCTCCAGCCCTGCTTCGCCTACCTCGGCTACAAGGCAGGCGCCTGTCCCGAATCGGAGCGCGCATCGAACGAGGTGCTCTCGCTCCCGGTGTACCCGGAGCTGACGGGCGCGCAGCGCGACGAGGTGGTCGCGGCCGTGCGCGGATTCTTCGGCAAGTGACCCTCACCACGGCCATCGGCACCTGACCATGCTTCAAGCCCTGCTCAAGAAGATCGAGGACCGGACGGCCGTCACGGCGGTCATCGGCCTCGGCTACGTGGGACTCCCAC
>JAOUHR010000344.1 GCA_029884515.1 Gemmatimonadota bacterium | reverse complement strand
CCGAGCGCGTCCTCACCGTCGACGTGGTCCAGGTCCGGTACACCTCGGGTCTCCTCGTGTACGTCCTCGGCAACGGGGTGATGGAGGCGGTGCGATTCGACCCCCGGACCCGCCGCGTCTCCGGCCGGCCGGTTCCCATCGCCTCGGGCGTCGCGCTGACGGGTGCTGCAACGGCCCACTTCGCCGTCGCCTCCAGCGGGACCGTGGCGTACGTGCCCGAGGCGTCCCGCTCCCTCGTCCTCGTCGATCGCGCCGGGATGGCACGACCGGCGACCCGCGACGGGCACAGCTTCCACATCCCGAGGTTCTCGAGGGATGGCCGGCAATTGCTGACGGACTACGTCACGCCGGACGGTCGCGACGTCTGGCTGCTCGACCTGGCGAGCGGCACCGAGAGCCGCGTGACGTTCGATCGCGATGGGCACGACGCGACGTGGGATCCGGATGGACGGCACGTGACGTACATCTCCGCCACCCGGTCGGGAGGGGCGCTCACCCTCTATCGCGCGCTGCCGGGTCGCGCAGCCGAGATCGACACGGTGATCTCCGATCCGCGGATCGGCTACACCGGGGTCTGGCTCCCCGATGGCAGGGCGATCGTCACGGCGGGGAACGGCCTCGCGGGCGATTCGCGCGGCGACATCGCCATCATCAGGAACGCAGGACGGGGGCCGGTCGAACCGCTCGTCGCCACGCGCTTCGAGGAGTCCTCCCCCGCCGTCTCGCCCGATGGACGCTGGCTCGCGTACACCTCCGACCAGACGGGCACGAACGAGGTGTACGTGCGACCGATGGATCGCGACGGCGAGGACCTGCGCGTCTCCCTCACCGGCGGCGGTGAACCGGTCTGGGGCCCCGATGGTCGCGAACTCTTCTATCGGGCTCCATCCGAGAATGCCGTGACGCTCGTCGCCGCTGCGCTGCGCCTCTCGCCGGTGCCGGGCGTGGTGTCGCGGAAGGCACTCTTCGACGTCTCGGCGATCTCCTCCGGCACGCCGCATTCCAACTACGACATCTCACCCGACGGCCGCACCTTCGCGATGGTGCGGCAGAACCCGTCGACGCGGATCGTCGTGATCCAGCACCTGGCGGCGCTGGTCGCGCAGTTGGAGCGGGGCGCGGGGCGGTAGGCGGCGCGACCAGCACGAGGCTCGTGCGCCTCCCGGTCGCGCTCGCTGCCCGCCGGCGTCATCTTAGGGCCCATGACTGGCGCCCCCGGCCGTCTCGCCGCCGCCCTCGCCGACCGCTACCGGATCGAGCATGAGCTCGGAGCCGGGGGGATGGCCACGGTGTACCTCGGAGTTGTCGGAGCGGTAGGTCACGGCCTTCGCCGACCGGAAGTCGCTTGTGCTCTTCTCGATCCGGGTGAGGATTCGTCGGAGCCGGCGCGCGACCGGCTGACGCTGCTGAATCTCGTCCGTCGCACCTCGGATTCCGTGACATGAGCGAACTCGCAGAACGCTTCGGTCCGTACCGGATCCTCCGCACCCTGGGAGAGGGCGGAATGGGAGTGGTATACGAAGCAGCGTATCGAGAGGCACTCGACATCGGACTGGAAACACTCGGGGCGGACCACGACGTGGTGACGAGCACCATGAACAACCTCGGCCTGCTGCTCAGCAATACCGGCAGGTACGTCGAATCACAGACATGGCTGCGTCGCGCCCTCGCGACCGACGAGCAGAAACTCGGACGCGACAACCCGGCCGTGGCCATCGATCTCCTGAACCTGGCATTCGCCATCTGCCGCGGCGGTGCGACGGACGAAGGTGCGGCGGTCGCGGCGCGCGCCGCCGAGATCTTCGCGCGCACCGAGCCCGGCTCGTGGGCACAGGGGGCGGCGCGCGTCGCGCGCGGAGCTTGTCTCACCGACCTCGGTCGCTTCGACGAGGCGGAGCGCGAACTGCGCGCGGGGACGCGCATCCTCGAACGCGTGCTCGGACCGACCCATCGGCGTGTCGACTCGGCTCGAGCGCGAATGGCGGAGCTGGACCAGGCGCGCGCAGCGGTGCGTCGGAGGCCCCAGAAGGACGCGAGTGGGTGAATCGTTGGTGAGGTACACGTGACGGTCCCCCCACTCCCTCCAGCAAGTGGTTGACCCCCGGGCCCCACCGAACAATCTGGACCCTAAGCTACGAGAGCGTCCGATACGTGTACGGCAACTCGCAGTGTGGATCATCCATCGTGCGCACGAGATACTCCCGCAGCATGAGCATGCGCTTGAACGTCTCGAGCCGGCACAAGTCACAGTGCGTGGCGTCCTCGTGCACCGGGACCCCGCACTCCATGCAGGTCGGTACGCGCTTCCTGGGCCCGTCGGCACTCCATGCGTATCGGGTACTCATGTGCCGCCACCACCATCCGCTCCACCGATCGGTGCGTCCGGCGTGCGGTCGCCGAAGAGCCAATAGAGCGCCGGCAGCACGATCATGTTGAGGGCGGTGGCGGAAAGCAACCCGCCGAGGATCACGATCGCCATCGGGGTCTGGAGTTCGTTCCCCGGCTCGCCGCCCCCGAGCGCGAGCGGGACCAGGGCGAGGCCCGCGGTGAGCGCGGTCATGAGGATCGGGGAGAGCCGTTCGAGCGACCCGCGCACGATCACCTCGCGGAACGGGACGCCCTCGGCCAGCAGGTGCCGATAGTGCGTGATGAGCAGGATCCCGTTCCGCGTCGCGATGCCGAAGAGCGTCACGAACCCGACGAGCGACGCGATGCTCACCACGCCCCCCGTGAGCGCCACGGCCAGCACGCCGCCGATGAGCGCGAGCGGCAGGTTCGCCATCACCAGCGTCGCCGTCCGCGCCGAACCGAACTCGGCGAAGAGGATCAGGAAGATCGCGGCGACGGACAGCAGCGAGAGCGCCGAGAGCGTGCGCGTGGACTCCTCCTGTGCCTCGAACTGCCCGCCGTACTCCACGTGATATCCCGTGGGCATCGGCACCGTGGTGCCGATCACCCGGCGGATCTCCTCCACCGTGCTGCCGAGGTCGCGCCCGGCCACATTGGCCTGGACCACGATCTTGCGCTGCACGTTCTCGCGCGAGATGGTGTTGGGGCCGCGCGACGCGATCACGCGCGCCACCTGCGAGAGCGGGATGCGCTGCCCGGTGGGCGTGTCGAACACCACCCGGGAGATCGCGGTGGCGTTGGCGCGCATCGCCTCGGGGAAGCGCACCGCGAGGTCCACGGCCCGGCCCTCCTCCAGCACCTGCGAGACGACCTCGCCGTTGAAGGCGACGTCGATCGCGGTGGCCAGGTCGCCGACGGTCATGCCGTGGCGCGCGAGTGCGCCGCGGTCGGTCTCGATCCGCAGCTGCGGGACGTCCATCTGCTGCTCGAGCTGCAGGTCGGCGACGCCGCGGACGCCCTGCAT
>JAOUHR010000025.1 GCA_029884515.1 Gemmatimonadota bacterium | reverse complement strand
CGCCGTCAGCGCGTCGGGTCGCCCGGTGCGAGCCGCGGGTCGAGCTCGCGCAGGTGGGCGCGCAGGCCGGCGAGCGATTCCACGCGCCGCGCCCCGATCTCGTCGAGCACGCCCTCGTAGGACGCGATCCCCGCGCCGCCCACGACGAGCTTCGTGGCACGCGGCAGCGCGACGCGCAGGGCACGCAGTTCATCCGGCAGTTGCCGGTCGTCGACCGGATAGACGATCGAGAGTGCAACCACCGAGGCGTCGGCGATGCGCGCCGCGCGGGCGAACTCGGCGGCGGGGAGGTTCGCCCCGAGGTACACCACGCGCCAGCCCTGGCCGCTCGCCGCGGTGGCGGCGAGCATCGCGCCGAGGTCGTGCATCTGCGCGGCCGGGGTCCCGACGACGACGACGGGCGCGTCCGCGCCCACGGGTGGGGACTCCGTCATCCACGTGAGCACTCGGCGGATCGTGGTCGTGGCGAGGTGCTCGTTGGCGGGGGCCAACTGCCCGGCGTGCCACCGCGCGCCGATCGTGAGCAGCAGGGGACCGAAGACGCGGTCGAGCACGTCGTCGGCGGAGAGCCGGAGTGTCGCGGTGCGGAGCGTGCGCTCGAGCGCCGTCGCGTCGAACTGTTCCACCGCCGCGAGGGCCTCGGTGAGGAAGACGGAGATGGTCGCACCGTCCGGATCCTCGACGTCACCCTGCCGATTCGCACGAGAGTCCGCCGCTACGAGCTCCTGCAGCTCCTCGTTCGCGAGCTGGGCGACCTGGCCGATCTGTCGTCCGCCGGCGGTGGCGCGCTCCAGAAGCCGCAGGCGCTCGATATCGGAGTCGGTATAGTGGCGCTGCCCTCCGGGCGTGCGAGCGGGATGCACGGCGCCGTAGCGGCGCTCCCACGCGCGCAGGAGGTCTGGGGTCAGACCAGTGCGCCTGGCGACGACGCGGACGGGATGGATGGCGGGTTCGGCTGAGGACGTCATGTATCATATGATATGGACAAATAGTCTATTTGTCCAGATACATGGATGTCTCGTCCAGAAATAGTCGGGGGATTGACATTCAAAAGCTAGACAATTACCATACATACACAAAACAAATCGCATATTCGCTGGACAACACTTCGACGTGCTGCCAGACGGCGATTCCCGCTCCACCACTCTTCTAAGGGAGACAGACCCATGCGCTTCACCTCACTGACCCTCGCCGCCGCCCTCGTTGCGGCCCCCCTCGCCTCGGTCTCCGCTCAGGCCCCGATGGCGCCCACCAAGAACATCGTCGAGACCGCGGTCGCGGCCGGCTCCTTCAAGACGCTGACGGCGGCTCTCGAGGCGGCTGGCCTCGTCGCGACACTCGAAGGCCCGGGCCCGTTCACGGTCTTCGCGCCGACGGACGAGGCATTCGCCAAGCTCCCGGCCGGCACGGTCGAGGCGCTGCTCAAGGACAAGACCAAGCTGGCCGCGATCCTCACCTACCACGTGGTGTCCGGTGACGTGATGGCCAAGGACGTCGTGAAGCTCACGAGTGCCAAGACGGTCAATGGCCAGTCCGTGAAGATCATGGTCATGAACGGCAAGGTCATGATCGACAACGCGACGGTCACCACCGCCGACGTGCAGACGACGAACGGCGTGATCCACATCATTGACACCGTCCTCCTGCCCAAGCAGTAGTCGGATCGATGTCCCGCGGGTAGTGTTGAAAGGAGGCCGCACGTTCCCGAAGGCGGGGACATGCGGTCTCTGCCTATTCCCCCATTCCTCCTGGAGTCCGACCCATGCGCGTGATCACGATCCTCGCCGCGGCCGCCGTGGCCTCGACCCCGCTCGCGACCCCGCTTGCGGCCCAAGCCCCCGTGTTGAATGCCGCGCCCAGCACCCGCGCGACCTTCACCCTGTCGCTCTCGCCGCCGCGGGTGCAGGGACAACCGGCCCCCACGCCGCTCCTCGTCACGATCGACTACGGCCAGCCGCACGCCCGCGGACGCGATGTCCCCAGTGAACTCATGAAGGACGGCACGGTGTGGCGTACCGGTGCGAACGCCGCCACCACCCTCACCACGGAGGCGGACCTCACCATCGGCGGGGCGAAGGTGCCGAAGGGTGCGTACTCGCTCTACACCATCCGAGAGGGCGGGAAGTACGTCCTGATCATCAACAGCAATACCGGCCAGTGGGGCACCGACTACGACGCCTCCAAGGATTTCGCGCGGGTGCCGCTCCGCATGCGGACGCCCTCGGAGCCGATCGAGTCGCTCCAGATCGCCATGGTCCCGCCGATGAACGGGCCGCCCAAGGGTGTGCTCACCATCGGCTGGGGTCGCGTGCACCTCTCTGCGGAGTGGTCCGCGCCCTGATCGCGCGGCCGGCGCGCGGCCGGCGCGCGGCGCCTGAGCCGCGGGCCACCGCGTTGCCGCGTCAGCCCTGCAGCACGGCGAGGAGTTCGCCGGCGAGCGTCATCGGGTCGAACGGCTTGGTGAGGCAGGCGATCGCGCCCACGCCGAGGGCACCGTCGAGTTCGTTGCGCTGGGCGCGCGCCGTGAGGAACACCACGGGCAGGTGTGCCGTCGCCGGGTTGGCCTTGAGGCGGCGGCACGTCTCGTAGCCGTCCATCCCCGGCATCATCGCATCGAGCAGGACGGCGTCGGCCGGCCCGGCGGCGGCGCGCTCGAGGAGCGCTGCGCCCGAGTCGAAGAACTCAGCCTCGAATGTCGGCTCGAGGCTGAGGGCCAGGGAGAGGATGGTGCGGATATCGGGTTCGTCGTCGGCGCAGAGCAGTCGCATGGCTGAGTGCAATGTGTCCGGGGAGCGACGGCGTGCGCAACGCGGCCGGGTCTCGCGTCCCGTGCCCGCCTGTTGCCCGCGCCGCACGCGACCGGTATCACTTCCTTACCATGCCCTCCTCGAGCGAACTGCACGACGCCCTGGCCAAGTTGCGCGCGCGGTTCGTGGCGTCGAGCGGCGACACGATCGCCGCCTTCGCCACGCTGGCGGACCAGGTGCAGCGGGATCCCACCGCGCCGGAGGTGCTCGACGCGCTGCGCCGCGAGCTGCACCGGCTCCACGGCACCGCGGGGAGCTACGGGTTCCACGAGGCGAGCCGGATCGCCGGGGCCCTCGAGCTCGTCGCGGCGAAGTGGATCGCCGACCCGGCGCTCGACACGGAAGAGCGGGGCGCCGTCGTCCGCCAGTTCGTTTCGGCGATCAGCGCCGCGCTCGTCGCCACGTCGGGGCCGTAGGACTCCCCGACCGGTCGCCGGCTGCGCCGCGGGGTCGGGCCCACGAGGTGCGTCGACCCACCACCAGCGCGAACGGCATCGCGGCCGTGCGCGAGCGGCACTGCGCCGTCGGCCTAGCGCCGCTCCGGTCCGGCCGGTGCCGCGCCCGGTGCCTGCTTCGCGAGCTCGTGCCGCATGCGCTCGAAGAGGATCTGCTCCGAGTCGCGGCTCTTGACGAACGCGTCGGCCGCGCGGATCCCTGACGCGCGGAGCTCATCGGGGTCGAACTCGCGCGCCGAGTAGAGGAACATCGGCATCTTGCGGTGGCGTTCCGACTTCCGGATCCAGCGCGCGAAGGCCAGACCGTCCATGCCGGGCAGCCCGGGGTCGACGATGATGGCGGCGACCTCCTCGCGTTCGAGGAGGGCCTGGGCCGCCTCCGCGCTCTGCACCGGGATGGGGCGGGCGAGCGACTCGAACTGGGCGACGAGGACGTCGCGCATCGAGGGGTCGTCCTCGATGATGAGGATCGCCCGGCGCGGGTCGGCCACGCGCTCGAGCGGCGCGACCGCGGGGAGCGTGACCCAGAATACCGTGCCGCCACCCTCCGCGGACTCGAACCCGATGCGCCCGCCGTGGAGCTCGACGATCGCCTTGGCGATGCTGAGGCCGAGACCGGTGCCGCCGCTGCGGTGCATCGCCGGATCGGCGGACTGCTGGAACCGGCCGAAGATCCGGCCCGCGAACTCCGGGGCGATGCCGGGCCCGTGGTCGCGCACGCGCACCGACACCCGGTCACCGTCGACGGTGATCGAGACGTCCACCACGCCGGAGTCCGGCGAGTACTTCACCGCGTTCGACACGAGGTTCGTGAACACCTGTACGATGCGATCGGCGTCGCCGACGATCTCCACATCCGCCTCGGGGGGCGAGACGAGACGGACCTCGGTGCCATGCTCGCGCGCGAACGCCTCGATCCCGGCGAGGGTGGTCTGCACCAGCGGCCGCAGGTGGAGCCGGTCGCGACGGACCTCGATCTGTCCGGAGTCCATCTTCTCGACGTCGAGGATGTCGTTGATGAGCCGGATCAGCCGGTCGGTGTTGAGCTTGGCGATCTGCAGCAGGTCGAGGCCGCGCGGCGGGACGTCGCCGACCTTACCGCCGAGGATGAGCCCGAGGGCGCCGCGGATCGAGGTGAGCGGGGTGCGCAGCTCGTGGCTGACGGTGGAGACGAAGTCGCGCTTCAGGCGTTCGAGCTCCGTGAGCTTCTCGATGTCGTCCTGCAACTGCCGCTCGCGCTGCTCGATGCTGCTCGCCAGCTGCTCGAAGGTCGCCGCGAGCTGCGCCGTCTCGAGGTTCGGTGCCTGCGACGCGGAGGGGAAGTGCGCCTCGCGGTAGTGGCCGGCCTCGAGGGCCCTCGCGGCGTCCACCACCTGGCCCATGGCGCGGCCCACGAGGCGCATGATGAGCGTGAGCAGCAGGACGAACACGGCGAGCGCGGCGATGCGGATGACGAGGGAATCCCACGCCTCTCGCGCCTCGGCCTGCTCGCTCTCGAGGACCACGGCATCGCGCTCGCGCCGCAACTCGCGCTGCACGGCCGCCTGGCGCTCGAGCAGGCGTGCCATCAGGCCCGTGCCGGCGAGGATGCGCACGGCGTCGGGCGACCCCGACTCGAAGGCGCGGAGGCCCACCTGCTGCCGGCGCCGCACGGCCGGGAGGTGCGCGGAATCCACCCAGAGGCGGAGCGTATCCGCGAGCTCGCGCGTCGCCCGGGCGAGCCAGGGACGCCCTCCCTCGGCCACGAGCTGCGCGGAGGCCACTTCGAACGACACGTGCTCGCCCGCCACCTCGTCCAGGAACGCCGGCCGCCCGGTGGCCAGGAAGGCCAGGTGGGCACGCGAGAGCCGGAGCAGCGCGGTGCCCATGCGTGACATCGACTCATCCGCCCGCCGCAGCTCGGCGCGCCGCTCATTGCGGTCGAGGGTCGCGGCCTCCTGCCGGTCGCTCGCGAGGCGGGCCGTGAGGAACCAGAGGAGGCTCACGAGCATGCCGAGGATCAGCAACTGCGCCGTGAGCGGCAGCGCGCGCCAGCGTCCGCCGAACCCACGCGCGGCTGCGGGCCGCGGGGCCTCGCGGGCGTCGGGGGAGTCGGGCGTGGCGGGGTGTGACGGCGTCACGAGGGGGGGACGAACCAATGGGGAGCGAGGGCACAGCCGCACGGGCGTGCCCGCCGTGGTAAATTCCCCCTTCGCCGCACTCCTCCTCCCCGCCGCGTCCCGCCGATGCCCCAGACTCCGTTGCACGCCCTTCACGCCGCCGGCCAGTCCATCTGGCTCGACTTCATCGACCGCGCGCTGCTCGCCTCGGGGGACCTGGAGCGCCGCATCCGCGACGACGCCCTCACCGGGATGACCTCCAACCCGACGATCTTCGAGAAGGCGCTCGCGAGCGGCACGGCGTACGACGCGCAGTTGCGCCGTGCGGCCGAGGGCCGCTCGGCGTGGGAGTTGTTCGAGCTGGTGGAGACCGACGACGTGCGGGCCGCGTGCGACGCGTTCACCGCCGTGTACCGGGCCTCGCAGGGGCGCGATGGGTTCGTCTCGATCGAGGTCTCCCCGGGTGCCGCGCACGACGCGGCGGCGACGGTCGCCGAGGCGCACCGGCTGTGGGCCGCGGTGGACCGGCCGAACGTGATGATCAAGGTGCCCGGCACGCCGGAGGGCTGCGTGGCGCTGCGCCAGCTGATCGCCGACGGGCTGAACGTCAACGTCACGCTCCTCTTCGCCGTGAGCGCGCACGCGCAGGTGATCGACGCGTACCTCGGCGGGCTCGAGGACCGCGCGGGGGCGGGCGGCGACCTGCGGCACGTCGCGTCGGTGGCGTCGTTCTTCGTGAGCCGCGTGGACGGCGCGATCGACGCGGCGCTCGAGGAGCGGGTGGCGGCCGGGACGCACACCCGCGCGCGCGCCGATGCGCTCGCCGGGCGCGCCGCGATCGCGAACGCGCGGCTCGCCTACCGCCTGTTCCGCTCTCGCTTCAGCGGGCCGCGCTGGGACGCGCTCGCGGTGAGGGGTGCGCAGGTCCAGCGGCCACTCTGGGCCAGCACGAGCACGAAGAATCCCGCGTACCGCGACGTGCTCTATGTGGAGCAGTTGATCGGGCCCGACACCGTGAACACCATGCCCCCGGCGACACTCGAGGCGTTCCGGGACCATGGGATCACTGCGCGCACGGTGGACGGCGACGTCGCGGCGGACGAGGCGCTCCTCGCGGAACTCGCCTCGCTCGGCATCGCGCTCGACGCGGTCACCGACCGCCTGCTGGTCGACGGGCTCGCGAGCTTCCAGAAGTCCTTCGACACGCTCATCGCCGGCCTCGAGCAGAAGACGGCGTCGCTGGCGCTGGGCGCCGGCGCGCGCTGACCGCCCCACTCCCCGCCTCCCCGCACGGCATGCGCCGCGACACCACGAAGATCGTCTGCACGCTCGGACCCTCCTCCGCGAGCCCGGACGTGATCCGCAAGCTCATGCTCGCGGGGATGAACGTGGCGCGGCTCAACTTCTCGCACGGCACGCACGAGGGACACGCCCGCACACTGGCGAACATCCGCAGCATCGCGGACGACCTGCAGCAGTCCGTCGCGATCCTCGGTGACCTCCAGGGGCCGCGCATCCGCATCGGCGTGCTCCCCGAGGCGATCGACCTCGCCGAGGGTGCCCGGCTCGTGCTGGCGCACGAGGACCTCGCGTCCGGCGACGAGATCCCGGTGACCTACGACCTCGGGCGCGACGTGCAGCCGGGGAGCGCCATCCTCGTGGACGACGGCCTGATCTCGCTTCGGGTGGAGGCGGTGGACGGGCCGCGCGTCGAGGTCTCGGTCCGCTACGGCGGCCTGCTCAAGTCGAACAAGGGGATGAACCTCCCCGGGGTCGACGTCTCGGCTCCGTCGCTCACGGAGAAGGACCTCGAGGACATCCCCTTCGCGATCGAGCAGGACCTCGACTACCTCGCGCTCAGCTTCGTGCGCAAGCCGGAGGACATCCTCGCCCTGCGCGAGCTCCTGCCGAAGGGGCTGTTGATCGTCGCCAAGATCGAGAAGGACTCGGCGCTCCACCGCATCGAGGAGATCCTCAAGGTCTCCGACGCCGTGATGGTCGCGCGCGGCGACCTCGGCGTGGAGCTCCCGTTCGAGGAGGTGCCGCTCCAGCAGAAGCGGATCATCGGGTTGGCGAACCGGTACGGGCGCCCGGTGATCACGGCAACGCAGATGCTGGAGTCGATGGTGCAGCATCCGCGTCCCACGCGCGCCGAGGCGAGCGACGTGGCCAACGCGATCCTGGATGGCACGGACGCGGTGATGCTCTCCGCGGAGACCGCGGCGGGGCTGCACCCGGTCCTGGCGGTGGAGGCGATGCGGCGGATCGCGAGCGCCGCGGAGCGGGCGCCGGTGGAGCGGGGGCAGGGGCTCGACCGCGTGAAGGCCGGGAGCGCGACGGTCGAGGAGACCATCGCCTCGGCCTCGGTGACCGCCGTGCGGCTGCTCGGCGCATCGGTGATCGTCGTCTTCACCAAGAGCGGCTTCTCGGCGCGCATCGTGGCGGCGCGGCGGCCGAACGTGCGGGTCGTCGTGCTCACCGACAACCGCCGCACCTACCGCCAGCTGGCGCTGGTGTGGGGCGTGATCCCCTTCCTCGTCCCGCACTGCGACACGTACGAGCAGATGACGGAGCTGGCGAAGGAGTGCCTCTTGCGCGAGGGGCTCGCGCGGCCGGGCGAGCGCATCGTGGTCACGGCGGGCGTGCCCTTCGACGTCCCCGGGACCACCAACCAGTTGAAGGTGGAGACGGTGTGAGGCTCACCTTCCTCGGCACCGGCACGAGCTTTGGCGTGCCCCAGGTGGGGTGCGGCTGCGCGGTGTGCGCGAGCACCGACCTGCGCGACAAGCGGACGCGGGTGGGGGCGATGGTGGAGTCGGAAGGACTCCGGATCCTCATCGACACACCGCCGGAGCTGCGGTTGCAACTGCTCGCGTCGGGGATCACGCGCGCGGACGCGGTGCTCTTCACGCACGACCATGCCGACCACACGCACGGCATCGATGACATCCGGGCCATCTCGGTCCAACGGGACGGGGCGCTCCCCATCTACGGGCCCGCGGAGACGCTCGAGTCCCTCGCGCGGAAGTTCCCGTACATCTTCGATGCGGAGTTGCGGCCGCTCCCGGGCACCTCCAAGCCCGAGGGGTTCGCCACGGCGCTCGCGCCGGGCGTCACGGTGCGGATCGGGCACCTCGACGTCACGCCGGTGGAATTGCCGCATGGGCGCCTCCGGGTGTTCGGCTACCGGATCGGGCCCCTCGCCTACGTCACCGACGCCAAGCGGCTCCCCGACGCGGCCGTGGCCGCGCTCGCGGGCGCCGACGTGCTGGTGCTCAACGCGCTCTTCCGCACCCCGCACCCGACGCACCTCTCGATCGGTGAGGCCGTCGAGGCGGCGCGACGCGTGGGGGCGCCGCGCACCTACCTCACGCACCTCACGCACCAGACCTCGCACGCGGAACTGCTGGCCACGCTCCCGCCGGGGATCGAGCCGGCGTACGACGGGCTCACCATCGAGGTCGGGTCGCACTAGCTTTGGGGGGGGGCGGAACAGCGCCGACGGTCCGTGGTATCTGAATGGGGCGGTGCTCCATGCACCTCCCCTCGGTCCCGGCCGGCCCGCGCGTGCGGAGCCCGGCGAGGCCGGAGCAGGTGAGTCTGGCGAGCGGATCGCTGCGAACCTGTCCCCCACACGCGCTCGACGCGCACTGCAACGGAGTCACACGTATGCGAAAGCTCCTCATCGCCTCCCTCCTGGCGCTCACGGCCTCGGCCTGCGTCTCGAAGTCGGAGTACGACCGTCAGATTGAGCAGGTCGCGGCCATCTCGGCCGAGAAGGACTCGCTCCTGATGGAGGTCGTGCAGAACTCGGACTTCATCGCGTCGGTCAACAGCGAACTCGACAAGGTGAAGAACAACATGCCGGTGGCGAAGGGCGCCGGCGAGATGGAGACGATGTCGCCGACGCAGCGCCGTGCCGCGCTGGCCGAGCGCGTGAAGGCGCTCACCGAGCGGCTGCGCGAGTCCGAGGAGCGGCTCGCCCAGAGCCGCCGTCGCGTGAACGCGCTCACCGCGAGCAGCGCCACGATGCAGGCGCAGTTGACCGCGTTCGACTCGACCATGAAGTCGTTCGAGGTCCTGATCGCGAACCAGAAGACCGAGATCGTCGCCCTGCTCGACCAGGTGGCGGTGCTCACGTCGGAGAACATGGCGCTGCGCGAGGCCAACACGGCGCTGGAGACGGAGCGCGTGGCGCTGACGGAAGTGACGACCGCCCTCACCGCGGAGCAGAACACGGTGTACTGGGTGGCCGGCAAGAAGGACGAGCTGCTGCGCCGCGGAATCATCGAGCAGCGCGGCGGGATGCTCGGTATCGGCAAGACGCAGGTGCTCGCCCGCACGCTCGACGCGAACGAGTTCACCGCGATCGATCGCATGCAGGTGCGCGAGCTCACCTTGCCCGAGGCCGGCAAGACGTACCGCATGATCTCGAGCAACGACGTCGCCGGCGTCGAGTCGGCGCCGGCGGACGGCAAGTTCAAGGGGACGGTGAAGATCGCCTCGCCCGAGACCTTCTGGCGCACCTCCAAGTTCCTCGTGCTGATCGAACAGTAGGAGGGCACGCGTGTCCGAGTCAGACGAGCAGGACCCGACCGTCGGCAGCGAGCGGCGGTCGGGTGGTGGGATCGGGATCTTCGCGCTCGGCGTCGTGATCGGCGCCGGGCTCGCCCTGTTGTACGCGCCTCAGTCGGGTGACGCGACGCGGCGGAAGGTGGCGCGCGGCGCGCGGCGCATGCGCCGGAAGGTACGCGACCTGGTCGAGGTCGCCGAGGACACCGCGCAGGACGCGGCGCGCTCCACTCGAGAGGCCCTCGAGCGGCGCCTCGCGCGCCACCATGAGACCTCCCGCGACGAGTTGCACGACGGAGAGGACGAGGGCGTCTGAGGGCGATCCTGCGCTACATCGGTGAGGTGGTCCGCCGGGCGGATGCGGACGACGTCCTCTTTCTCGCCGGTGGCGTGGCCTTCAACGTGCTCCTCGCGGCGGTGCCGTTCCTGCTGCTGATCGGCGCCGGGCTCGGCTACCTGCTCGACCAGTCGCCGACAGCCTCCTTCCGCATCGCGCAGACGGTGCTCGAGACGCTCCTTCCGGCGCGATTCGCGCAGGCAGAGCCCCTCCTCGACCCGGTGCTGGCGGACGTCGTGCGAACGCGGGCGGTGGTCGGCCTGGGCGGCGGCATCGGCTTCCTCTGGTTCTCCACCCGGTTGTTCGCCTCGCTCCGCCTCGTGATGAGCATGGTGTTCAACCATGGCCGCGAGCGCGGCTTCGTGCGCGGGAAGCTCTGGGACCTCCACCTCACGTTCACCTCCGTCGTCCTGATGCTGGCGTGGGTGGCGCTCAGCGCCTGGCTCACCGTCACCACGGGTCGCCTGGGCGCGGCGCTCGCGCGCGCGGGGCTCCTGCAGGACGCGATGGGGAGCATCGAGTACGCAGTCACGCGTGCCCTCGCGGTCACCGTCGTCGTGACCATCTTCTTCGCGCTCTACCGGTGGCTGCCACGCACCCGCACGCCGGTGCGCGTCGCGCTCACCGGGGCGGTGACCGCCGCGGCGCTCTTCGAGGTGGCCCGGGCGCTCTTCGGCTGGGCGCTGCGCACCTTCCCCCCGTCCTCGGTCTACACGGGCACGCTGGGGGCCGTGTTCATCGTCGTGTTCTGGACGTATTATGCGGCGCTCATCTTCGTGCTCGGCGCGGAGGTGGCCCACACCGAGCAGGACCGGCTCGCCGGCACCCTCGGATCCGAGACCCCTGCGCCCACGCCCGCCACGTGACTCCTCCCGCGACCGCCCCGATCGACCTCCGCAGCGACACCGTGACCCGGCCCACGCCCGCGATGCGCCAGGCGATGGCCGAGGCCGAGGTGGGAGACGACGTGCTCGACGGCGATCCGACCGTCCGGCGGCTCGAGGAGCGGGTCGAGGTGATGCTCGGCAAGGCCACCGCACTCTTCTTTCCGACCGGCACGATGGCCAACCAGGCCGCGCTCTGGCTACAGGGCGAGCCCGGCACCGAGGTGTTCTGTCACGACGATTCGCACATCGTGAACTGGGAGCTCGCCGGCACCGCGGCGCTCGCGGGCCTGCAGGTGCGGCTCATCTCCGGCGGGCCCGTGATGGATGCCGAGGCGCTGCGGGCGGCCTTCCGGCCGGCGTCCAAGCACGCGCCGCGCGCCTCGCTCGTATGCGTCGAGAACACGCACAATGGCGCCGGCGGGATGGTCACCAGGCTGGAGAAGCTGCGTGAGATCCAGGCCACCGCGCGCGACGCCGCGCTCCCCGTGCACCTCGACGGTGCGCGGCTCTGGAATGCCCACGTCGCGACCGGCACGCCGCTCCGGGACTTCGCCGCCTGTGCGCAGACGGTGATGGTGGCGTTCTCCAAGGGACTCGGC
This sequence comes from Gemmatimonadota bacterium, assembly GCA_029884515.1. GTDB lineage: Bacteria > Gemmatimonadota > Gemmatimonadetes > Gemmatimonadales > Gemmatimonadaceae > Pseudogemmatithrix. Next base: position 936 of record JAOUHR010000025.1, on the reverse strand, counting down.
GCACCGGTGGGCGCCTGCCTCGCGGGCGATGAGCGCCCGATGCGCCGCGCCTGGGAGGTCCGCAAGCGGCTGGGCGGCGGGATGCGCCAGTCGGGGATCCTCGCCGCGGGGGCGCTGCACGGGCTCGACGTGCACCTCCCGCGGATGCACGAGGACCACGCGCGCGCGAAGGCGCTCGCCGAGGCGCTCGCGAAGGCGCCGGACGTGCGCGTGGTGCCGCCCGACACGAACATCGTGATGGTGGACCTGCTCGCTGGCCAGTCGGCGGCGAAGATCGTCGAGAAGGCGCGGAAGAAGGGCGTGCTCTTCGCGCCATGGACCGAGACGCGGCTCCGCTGCGTGCTGCACCTCGAGATCGACGACGCCGCGCTGGCGACCGCGTCGGATGTGATCGTCGCCGCGCTCGGCGGCTAGCGGACGCCGGGCGCGGTTCGCGCCGCGCCTACGCGCGCGTCGCGAGCACGGCGGCCTTCCGCTCCAGCACCGTCCGGAGCGACTTCCAGCTTTCCACGAACTTGCGTACGCCGTCGCGCTCGAGCTCGTCGGCCACCGCCTCCATCGAGATCCCGAGTCGATCGAGCGCTGCCACGGTCTCATGCGCGGCGGCGATGGCACCGTCGTCGAGTCGCACGGCCGGCCTCCCCCCATCACGGTAGGCGGCGAGGGTCTCCGGGGGCAGGGTGGTCACCGTCGCGGGCGCGATGAGGGCCTCGCAGTACTCGAGCGGCGGACGCGTCGCGTCCTTCATGCTCGTCGACGCCCAGAGCGGGCGCTGCGAGCGCGCGCCATCCGCGGCGTACGACGCCCAGATGGGGCCCCTGAGCATCGCACTGTAGGCCTCGTACGCGAGCGCGGCGTTGGCCACCGCCGCCTTGCCACGCAGGTCCCGCGCGGCGGGCGTGCCGATCGCGTCGAGCTTCTCGTCCACCAATGTGT
>JAOUHR010000342.1 GCA_029884515.1 Gemmatimonadota bacterium | reverse complement strand
GGCCCGTGGTCGATTCGGAGATGATGATCCCGCCGTGAGGCTTCGGGATATATTCAGTCCATGTCCAGCGACCCGCGCCCCTACCCGCCGCGTGAGCGCGCGGTGGCCCCGCGGCGCACGGTGGACTTCGCCGCGGAACTGAACGACGCGCAGCGCGCCGCCGCCACCCACGGCGACGGGCCGCTCCTGATCGTCGCCGGCGCGGGGACGGGAAAGACGCGCACGCTGGTGTACCGCGTGGCGCACCTGATCGAGCAGGGCGTGCCCGCCGCGCGAATCCTCCTGCTCACCTTCACCCGTCGCGCCGCGCAGGAGATGCTCGCCCGCGCGGAACGCCTGGTCGGGAGCCACAGCCGCGGCGTGCACGGCGGCACCTTCCACGGCACCGCGCACCGCCTGCTCCGCCGCTTCGGCCCCGAGGCCGGCCTCCCCGGCGACTTCACGATCCTCGACCAGGGCGACGCCGAGGACCTGATGCAGCTCTCCCGCGCCGGCGCCGGCGTCGCCGACAAGACGAAGCGGTTCCCCAAGAAGGCGACGCTCCACCACATCTACTCGCGCCACGTGAACACCGAGATCCCGGTGGGCGCGATCCTCCGCGAGGAGTTCCCGCGCTTCATCGAGTTCGAGGAGGAGATCGGGAAGGTCTTCGCCGACTACACCAGGCGGAAGCAGGACCGGAACCTCGTCGACTACGACGACCTCCTGCTCTACTGGGCGATGCTCGTGGAGTCCGAGCCCGCGCGCGCCATCGGCGACCGCATCGGCGCGCTCTACGACCACATCCTCGTGGACGAGTACCAGGACACCAACGTGCTCCAGGCGCGCATCCTCAAGGGGATGTGCCGCGTGCACCGGAACCTCACCGTGGTGGGCGACGATGCGCAGAGCGTCTACGCCTTCCGGGGTGCCACGATCCGCAACATCCTCGACTTCCCGCGCGACTACCATGGCGCGGCGGTGGTGACGCTCGAGCAGAACTACCGCTCCACGCAGCCGATCCTCGACGCGACGAACCTCCTGATCTCGCGCGCCGAGGAGCGCTACTCCAAGGAGCTCTACACGCGGCGCACCGGCGGCGAGCGCCCCTGGCTCGTCACCGCGCAGGACGACAGCCAGCAGACGCGCTTCGTGGTGGACCGCATCCTCGAGCTGCACGAGGAGGGGATCCCGCTGCGCGAGATGGCCGTGCTCTTCCGCGCCGGCTACATGAGCGCCGAGCTCGAGATCGAGCTCACCGCCCGCAACATCCCGTTCGACAAGTGGGGTGGGCTCAAGTTCCTCGAGGCGGCGCACGTGAAGGACGTGCTCGCATTCCTGCGCGTGCTGGAGAATCCGCGTGACGAGGTGAGCTGGTACCGGCTCCTCCTCCTCATGCCGGGGATCGGAGAGACCACGGCGCGGAACGCGATCCAGGCGATGGCCGAGCACGCGTGGGGGCACGAGGCCTTCGGCCGCTTCACGCCCCCGCCCCGCGCCCGCGAGGCGCACGGCGCGCTCGTGCAGCTCCTCGAGTCGCTCCGCGCGAACCCCGGCGCCGAGGAGGGCCGCGTGGGCATCGAGATCGGCCGCGTGCGCGCGCTCTATGACGACATCCTCAAGGAGCGCTACGACCGTGTGGAGCCTCGCCTCGCCGACCTGGAACGCCTCCAAGCGATCGCCAGCGGATACCCCGACCGCACCACCTTCCTCTCGGCGCTCGCCCTCGAGCCACCCGCCTCCACCAGCGACCTGGGTTTCGGCGGCGACGCCGAGGACGACGTGCTCGTCCTCTCCACCGCGCACAGCGCGAAGGGGCGCGAGTGGGACGCCGTCTTCCTGATCTGGGCCGTCGATGGCTGGTTCCCGATGTCGCGCGCCCTCGGCGACGAGGAGCAGATCGAGGAGGAGCGCCGCCTGATGTACGTGGCGATGACGCGTGCGCGGAACCATCTCGCCGTCACCTTCCCGCTCAACGTCTACTCCTCGCGCCGCGGCGCCGACTATTCCTTCTCGCAGGTGAGCCGCTTCCTCGACCGCGGCGTCAGGAAGGCATTCCAGCGCGTGGTGCTCGAGACGCCCGGTGAGCCCGCGGCCGCGGAGCCCCCGGGGATCACGTCCACGGTGGATGTGCGCGCGATGTTGCGGGCCCGCTTCGGCGGCGCCGGCGACGCGCCCGGCTGAGGCGCACCGCACGCCGCGCGGCTCAGTCGCGCGCGCGATGCTCCGTGATGATCCGCACGATGCTGCGCTCGAGGTCCTGCCCCTCCTCCGCGAACACCCGCTCGAACGCGCCGAGGTCGGTGAGGTAGATCCGGCGCGCGAGCAGTGCGGCGTTGTCGAGCCGCACCCGCGTCGCGTAGGCGGTGTCCACCGCCTTGAAGAGCGGCGCCACCGAATCCACGAGCGTCCGCCGCGCCACCGCGTACACCGAGTCGCGGAGCGCCAGCCGCCGTGCGGTGAGCGAATCCCCCGGATGCGCGCGGAACGTGGAGTCGAGCGCCGTGAAGAGTGAGCTCCAGTAGGTGCCCAGCAATTGGTCGTCGTCCCAGCGCGCCACCGAGATCGCGGCGCTCCGCTCGTCGCCCCGCGACCGGAAGAAGCGCTCCGCGCCGCGAGCCCCCACGAAGTTCGCGAACGACTCGTTGAAGACCGCGGCGCCCTTCGCGTAGTAGCGGTTGTGCGTGAGCTCGTGGATCACGGTGTTCACGAGGTCCACCGAATCGGCGCGCAGGGTGCTCGAGAGCAGCGGGTCGTTGAACCAGCCGAGCGTGCTGAACGCGGATGCGGGCCTGAGATACGTGTCGAACCCGTCCCTGGCGAGGTCGCGCTCCGCCCTCCTGGCGTCGTCGACCTCGAAGAAGCCCTTGTACGGCACGCGCCCCACCACCGGGAACCACCAGGTCTTGGCCGAGAGCCAATCGCGCCGCGCCCCCGAGAGCACGAGCAACAGCGTGTCGCGGTCGAGCTGCGTGAACTGGGTGAAGGCGTCCTTGGCCGGCAGGCCGAGCGAATCCTCGGCGTACGCGCGCGCCTCGAGCACGAGTAGGAGCTTGGCCCGCGTCGCCGGCGCGATCGTGGTGTCCTTCACGAGCTTCGCGATCGGCTTGCGATGGCGGAGGATCCTCCCCTCCTCCCACGCGGCCCGCGCGAGGTAGCGGCCGAGCGGCGTCGCCACGAGCAGCAGCGCGCCCCCCGCGGCGATCCCCAGCAGCACCAGCCCGATCCCACCCCAGCGCAGCTTCAACCGTCCAGTCCCCCGATTCCGCATGCCCGGAAGATGCATCGATGCCCGCCGGAAGCTATCCTTCTTGGTCCATGTCCTTCGTCCATCTCCACTGCCACTCCGAGTACTCGCTGCTGGACGGCGCGAACCGGATCGACGACCTGATCCGCCGCGCCCAGGAGTTCG
>JAOUHR010000341.1 GCA_029884515.1 Gemmatimonadota bacterium | reverse complement strand
GGAGGCGCGCCGAGAGGCTCCCTTGCGTGCCGAGGCGGAGGAGCCGGGCGAGGCGACCACCTGGTCGTCGGAGCGCGGCACCGAGAAGGAGAGCGACGACGAGCGCCGCCGCAAGCGGCGTCCGCGCCGCCGGCGGGCCAAGCCGGAAGCGATCGCGGCGCGCCTCAAGGGCGGCGCGGCGGGCGCCGAAGCGGATGGCGAGACCGACGCCGCGGAAGGCGCCGAGTCGAGCGAGAGCGACGGGGACGACGCGTCCGAGTAGCCCGCCGCTCGGTAGTGCAGGGGGGATCCCCTGAGTAACTTTCCCTCGCCGCCGGAAGAGTCTCACCACTCGCCGGCGGCGATGTCACAGATACCGAACCGTTCCTCATTGCGAGATACCGATGGCCACCACGCAGATCACCGCCAAGGACGTTGCTGAACTCCGTGCCCGGACGGGCGCGGGGATGATGGACTGCAAGAAGGCCCTCGAGGAGGCGCAGGGCGACATGGAAGCCGCCATCGACCTCCTCCGCATGCGCGGCATCGCCAAGGCCGACAAGCGCGCCGATCGCGCCGCGTCGGAAGGGCAGATCGTGACCTGGACGAGCCCGGACGGTTCGGTGGGCGCGATGATCGAACTGAACTGCGAGACCGACTTCGTCGGGCGCAACGACGAGTTCGTCGCCCTCTCGAAGGAGATGGCCGCGCACGTCGGGCAGGACGCGGGCGTCGATGGGCTCGTGACGGTGGGAGCCGACGGCGCCTACCTCGCGACGCCGTGGTCGGCCGACAAGGCGCGCACCGTGGGCGACATCGTGAAGGCCGCCTCTGCGAAGACCGGGGAGAAGGTCGAGCTCCGGCGCGTGGCGCGGTTCGAGACCGCCGGCATCGTCGGCAGCTACCTCCACTTCAATGGCAAGGCCGGCGTCATCGCGGAGATCACCGGCGGACGCGGGGAGCCGGCGAAGCAGCTCGGCAAGCACGTCGCGGAGCACGTCGCGGCGGGCGTGCCCACGGTCGCGGTCGCCGTCGACAGGGATGGCGTCTCCAAGGACTTCATCGAGCGCGAGCGCGCGATCTTCGTCGCCCAGGCGATCGAGAGCGGGAAGCCCGAGGCGATCGCCCAGAAGATGGTGGAAGGACGGATCGCCAAGCTCTACGGTGAGGTCACGCTCCTCGGCCAGCCCTGGGTGCGCGACGACAAGCAGACGATCGGCGACCTCGTGCAGGCCACCGCGAAGGAGGCCGGCCAGCCGTTGGCCGTCAAGCGGTTCGTGCGCTTCAAGATGGGCGAGTCCTGAACCCCACGGCCCGCATGCCCGACGCACCAGCCCTCAAGTACCCGCGCGTCCTGCTCAAGATCTCCGGCGAGGCCCTCGCCGGGGAGAAGGGCTTCGGCTTCGACTTCGATGCGATCCGTGAGTTCGCCCGGCAGGTGAAGGGCATCGCCGAGCTCGGCGCGCAGGTGGGGATGGTGATCGGCGGCGGGAACATCGTGCGGGGGTCGCAGATCTCGAAGATGGGGATGGACCGTGTCTCCGCCGACTACATGGGGATGCTGGGCACCGTGATCAATGCCCTCGCGTTCCAGGACGTCCTGGAACGTGAAGGCCTCGACACCCGCGTCATGACCGCGATCCGCATGGAGGAGGTGGCGGAGCCGTACATCCGCCGTCGCGCCGTCCGGCACCTGGAGAAGGGTCGCTGCGTCGTGTTCGCCGCCGGCACGGGGAACCCCTACTTCTCGACCGACACGGCGGCGGTGCTGCGCGCGATCCAGATGAAGGCCGACGTGATCATCAAGGCCACCAGCGTGGACGGCGTCTACTCGGCCGATCCCAAGAAGGATGCGAAGGCCACGCGCTATGACCGCATCTCGTACCGCGACGTGATGGCGGGCGAGCTGCGGGTGATGGACCAGACGGCGATCACGCTGTGCAAGGAGAACGACCTGCCACTCATCGTGCTCAACATCCATACGCCGGGCATCGTGGCCAAGGCGCTGCGCGGCGAACCAGTGGGGACCCTCGTCTCATGAACGACACCCAGTCGATCCTGAAGGAATGCCGCGCCGCGATGGAGAAGGGCGTCGAGGCGGCGAAGCGCGAATTCACCTCCGTGCGTTCCGGCAAGGCCAGCCCGAGCATGCTCGATACCGTCAAGGTCGAGATGTACGGCCAGCTCATGTCCATGAACCAGTGCGCGAACGTCTCCGCGCCGGAGCCGCGCCTCCTCATGGTGACTCCCTTCGACAAGGGGCAGATCAAGGCGGTGGAGAAGGCCATCCGCGAATCCAACCTCGGCCTCGACCCGGCGGTGCAGGGGAACGTGATCCGCGTGCCGCTCCCCTCGATGAACGAGCAGCGCCGGCAGGAGCTCGCGAAGCTCGTCCACAAGTATGCCGAGGACGGACGCATCGCGGTGCGGCACGCCCGTACGCACGCGCGCGACGGGTTCAAGAAGCTCGACGGCGTCTCCGAGGACGAGGTGAAGCGCGCCGAGAAGGAGTTGCAGGCGCTGCACGACGCCGAGATCGGCAAGATCGACGCGCTGATGAAGGCCAAGGAAGCGGAGATCATGGAGGTCTGACACCCTCCGACGCCATGACGCCCTCCGAGCTGCTCGACCAGGTCCGCCTGCACGGCGCGATCCCGCGCCACGTGGCCATCATCATGGATGGCAACGGGCGCTGGGCGCGCGAGCGGATGTTGCCGCGGCCGCTCGGGCATCGCAGCGGGATGAAGTCGGTGCGCGAGGTCGTCGAGGGCGCGCTCCAGGCCGGCGTCGAGTTCCTCTCGCTCTTCGCCTTCTCCCAGGAGAACTGGCAGCGGCCCTCGGTGGAGATCAACGCGCTGATGTCGCTCCTCGAGGAGTACATCCAGCGCGAGGCCGACGAGCTGGAGGCGCAGGGCGTGCGCGTGCGCGTGCTCGGCGACATCGACCGCCTGCAGGGCGCGGCCCGCGCCGCGGTGGACCGCGTCGTTGCGCAGACCGCGGGGAACCGGAAGCTCACGCTCAACCTCTTCATCTCGTACGGCTCGCGCGCCGAGCTCGCGCGTGCCGCGCGCCTCATCGCCGAGGACGTCGCGGCGGGACGCCTGCGGCCTGACGAGGTGGATGAGGCGGCGTTCGCCCAGCGCCTCTACACCGCCGACTGTCCCGATCCCGACCTCCTGATCCGCACGTCGGGCGAGCAGCGCATCTCGAACTTCCTGCTGTGGCAGCTGGCGTACACCGAGCTCTTCATCTCGCCGGTGCTCTGGCCGGACTTCGGCCGGTCGAATCTGTTCGAGGCCATCCGCGACTACCAGAATCGGGAACGCCGCTTCGGCCGCGTCGCGGTCTGACCCGGCGTGAGCGCGCGTCCGTGAGTGAGCTGACCAAGCGCGTCCTGTTCGCCGTGGTCGCCGTGC
>JAOUHR010000340.1 GCA_029884515.1 Gemmatimonadota bacterium | reverse complement strand
TCATCAACGTGATCGCGTCGGCGTCGGGGCCGAGCTGGTCGAGCGAGGTGACGAGGGTGGCGCGCTGGAGGAAGTGGTCGAGCGGGCGCAGGCCCACCTCGCCGCCGTCGTCGATGATCACCTCGGCCGCCGACGTCACGAGCTCGCGCACGTTGTCGAGGCGCTCGAGTCCCTCGGGTCCCTCGGCCTTGAGCGCGGCGTCGTAGCCGATCGCGGCGACGAGCTGGAGCAGGAGCTGGTCCACGCTCGTGTCGGTGGCGAGCGCGCGGAAACGGTCCACCGTGGCGACGAGTTCCGTGAGCGCGGCGCGCGTCGCGGGACGCACGCCGTCCACGGTGTCGATGCGACGCGAGATCTCGAGCAGCGGGACCCCGGCGGCGCGCGCCTCCTCGGCGAGCAGCGCGAGCGTCGTCTCCCCCACGCCGCGCCGCGGTGCCGTGAGCGCACGGCGGAAGGCCTCGTCGTCGGCCGGGTTCGCGATCAATCGCAGCCAGGCAACGAGTTCCCTGATCTCGCGCCGGTCGTAGAAACGCACCGCGCCCACGAGCCGGTACGGGATCGCGGCGCGCCGCATCGCCTCCTCCATCGCGCGGCTCTGCGCATTGGTGCGATAGAGCACCGCACAGTCGCCCAGCCGGCCCCGCGAGGAGCGCCACTGCTGGATCGCGTCCGCGACCTCGGCCGCTTCGTCACGGTCGTCGGCGCACTCGAGGAGCACCACGGGCTCGCCCCCGGGTCGCGTCGCGCGGAGCGTCTTGCCCCGCCGCGACTCATTCAGCGCGATCACCTCGTTCGCGAGGTCGAGGATCGGCGTGGTGGACCGGTAGTTCTCCTCGAGGCGCACGACCGTGGCCGAGGGGAAGTCGCGCTCGAAGTCGAGGATGTTCCGGATGTCGGCGCCGCGCCACCCATAGATCGCCTGGTCGTCGTCGCCCACCACGAGGAGGTTGCCGTGCCCGCCGGCGAGGAGGCGCACGAACTCGTACTGCACCCGGTTCGTGTCCTGATACTCGTCCACGAGGATGTGCTGGAAGCGGTCGGCGAGGCGTGCGCGCACGTCGGCGTGCTCACGCAGGATCCGGAGCGGCAGCACCAGCAGGTCGTCGAAGCTGGCGGCATTGGCTGCGCGGAGCGCCGGCTCGAGGTCCGTGAAGACCGCCGCGGCCGCCTTCGCCATCGGTGTGCGGGCCAGCGACTCGTACTCGGCGAGCTCCACCAGCGCATTCTTCGCCGAACTGATCTCGCCAAGGATCGCCTTGGGGGCGAACTCCTTGTTGCTGATCCGGCGGCGCTCCATGAGGCGCTTCACCACTGCGAGTGTGTCGTCCTCGTCGTAGATCGTGTACTCGGCGGTGCGCCCGACGAGCGGGGCGTGCATCCGCAGGAGTCGCGCGCCGATGCCGTGGAAGGTCCCGATCCACATCCCCGTGGGATCGTCGTCAAGCAGGCGCGCGACGCGTTCGCGCATCTCGCCGGCGGCCTTGTTGGTGAAGGTGACGGCGAGGATGGCACGCGGCGGCACGCCGTGGGTCTCGATGAGCCGGGCGATGCGCGTCGTGAGCACGCGCGTCTTTCCGGAGCCAGCGCCGGCGACCACGAGGAGCGGTCCATCGCCGTGCTCGACGGCGGCGCGCTGGGCGCTGTTCAGCGCGGCACTGCGCTCTTCGAGGGTGTGGGTCGCGGTCATCGCCGAAAGATAAGCCGGCGGCGCGCGACGGTCAGCGCGCGACGTCGATCACGTCGCGCCCCATCCACGGACGAAGGAATGCCGGCAGCGCGACCGAACCATCGGGCCGCTGGTGATGCTCGAGCAGCGCCGCGAAGACGCGCGGGAACGCGAGGCCGGAACCGTTCAGCGTGCAGACGAAGCGCGGCTTCCCGCCCCCCTCCGGCCGGTATCGGATGTTGGCCCTCCGCGCCTGGAAATCGGTGCACACCGAGCAGGACGACACCTCGAGCCAAGCCCCCACGCCGGGCGAGAAGACCTCCAGGTCGTACGTCTTGGCGCTCGAGAACCCCGTGTCGCCCGCGGCGAGCAGCACCACGCGGTAGGGGAGCTCGAGCCGCTGCAGCACCGCTTCCGCGTGCCCGACGAGGCGTTCCAGTTCCGCCTCACCCTGCTCCGGCTCGCAGTAGCGCACGAGTTCCACCTTGTGGAACTCGTGCACGCGCAGGACGCCGCGCGTGTCCTTGCCCGCAGAGCCGGCCTCGCGCCGGAAGCAGGCGCTCATCGCGGTGAATCCGCGCGGCAGGTCGCTCGCCGCGAGGATCTCCTCGCGGTACAGGTTCGTGATCGGGACTTCCGCCGTGGGGATGAGGAAGAGGTCGTCGTCCTTCACGCCGTACATGTCATCCTCGAACTTCGGCAGCTGGCCCGTGCCCGTCATGGTCGCGCGATTCACGAGGGTCGGCACCCAGAGTTCCTCATAGCCGAACTCGCCGGTGTGGAGGTCGAGCATCGCGTTCGCGAGGGCGCGGAGCAGGCGCGCACCCGCGCCGCGGTAGACGACGAACCCCGAGCCCGCAACCTTCGCGCCGCGTTCGAGGTCGAGCAGGCCGAGCGTCGCACCGACCTCCCAGTGCGGCTTCGCGCTGCCCTCGGCGCGCGGCGTGCCCCATTCGCGCACGATCCGGTTGTGGCTCTCGTCGCCGGCCGGCACGTCGGCGAGAGGGATGTTCGGGATGTCGAGCAGCAACTCGGTCAGCCGCGCCTCGGTGGGCGCGAGCCGAGCCTCGAGCGCCACGATCTCGTCGCCGAGCGCGCGGGCCGCCGCCATCGGTGCCTCGGCGTCCGCCATGGCCTTCTTGAGGCGCCCGACCTCCTGCGTGAGCACGTTGCGCTGCGCCTTCTTCTCCTCGACGGCCGTGATCGCCGCGCGGCGCTCGCGGTCGAGCGCCTCGGCTTCGTCGATCACCGGCGCGAACTGGTCGAGCTTGCCGCGTCGCCGCATCCCCTCGCGGAGTGCGTCGACCTGGTCACGCACCATCCGCAGGTCGTGCACGGGCTAGAACTCCGGGATGCCGGTCTGGAAGGAGCGGAAGCCGCAGTTGGGGTCGATCACGGCGGAGAGGATGGCGCGCCGCTCCGGGGCGATGATCGAGTCCACCCGGTACTTCGAGTAGATCTGTTGCCGCAGCTCGAACTGGCAGAAGAGCGTGGCGATCCGAACCATGAACACGTCGCCCACGTTGAGCGTGAGCAGCGAGTCGTTGGTCCACCCCTTGGTCGGCGCCTCCAGGATCGCCTCGAACGACTCGGTGGGGCGGAGGAAGGCGATGTTCCGCGTGCCGGCCAGCGCGTGCACCACCGAGCCCACGGGCAGCACCACCAGCTTGCCGTTCGCGTCCACGTCGAACGCGAGGTCGAAGCTCCCCGCCGCGTCCGGACGCGTCATCGTGTAGC
>JAOUHR010000024.1 GCA_029884515.1 Gemmatimonadota bacterium | reverse complement strand
CTCCGTGCACGCCGCGGAGGTCCAGGTCGCATACGACGACGTCCGCTGCCTCGTGCGAGGCCAGCGACTCGGCTTCCGCGGCTGTCGCGGCCGCGCGCGCGTGGTGGCCTGCCTTCCGGAGGGCGCGCTTGAGGACGCCGCGCAACTCGCGATCGGGCTCCACGACGAGCACGTTCCGCGGCGTGACTCGCGGCGGCCGCGCCTGGACCCCCGCCTCGCCGGCGGGGTCCGGCACCAGGTCCGTGCGGCGCGGGAAGTAGAGCCGGAATTGCGTGCCTTGGCCCTCGGAACTCAGCACGTCGAGCGCGCCACCCGACTGCAGCACGGTCCCGAGCACGGCGGGCAGCCCGAGACCGGTGCCGCGCCCCTGCGGCTTGGTCGTGAAGAAGGGCTCGAAGATGCGGCGGCGGGTCGTGGCGTCCATCCCCGTGCCGCGGTCGCTCACGCTCACCACGACGTAGTCGCCTGCGGTCAGCTGGCCGTACGCCTCCACGCGGTCCGTCTCGCACTGCTCGTGGGCGACCGAGACTCGGATCTCACCGCCGCCGGGGAGCGCATCTTGCGCATTCATGATCAGGGCCGTGAGCGCGCGCTCGATCAGCGTCCGGTCCGCGTCGATGAGCCATGGCGCGTCGGGCACATCCACGAGAAGCGGATGCGCGGGACCCAGCACGCGGTCCATCCACCGCTTGAGCCGGACGACCACCTCACCGGGATCGAGGGGCCCGGGATCGAGGCGCTGGCGGCGGCCGAACGCGAGGAGCTGCCGTGTGAGCTCGGCGGCGCGTTCGGCGGCACTGCGGATCTCGTCGAGTGCGTGCGCGATGGGGTTCGCGCTGCCGAGCTCCTCCGTCGCGATGTCCACCCACGCCAGGATGCCGGTGAGGAGGTTGTTGAAGTCGTGCGCGACGCCGCCTGCCAGTTGGCCGATCGCCTCCACCTTCTCCGCCTGGGCCATGCGCACCTGGAGCGCGAGGGCGTCGGTCACATCGGTGACGGTGCAGAGCAGAGCGGGGCTCCCCTCGAACTCCACCACACTGCTCGCCACGTCGAGATCGAGCGGCTGGCCGGAGGGCCGCCGCCCGCGCAGCCGGACCCGAGCGGACTTGGCGGCGCCCATCGCGAGCTCGGCGCGCACCTCCCGCACGGCGGGGATCGAGGCGCGGTCGATCAACGGCACCACACGCGGACGCGAGGCGAGCGCGCCCGCGTCGAGTCCGGCGAGGTCGAGGAACCGCGGATTCGCGTACGCGATCCGGCCCTGTTGGATCACCACGATCCCCGCGAGGGCCTGCTCGACGAGCTGGCCGAACCGGTGCTCCACCTCCCGCAGCGCCGCCTCCGTCCGTTCGCGCGCGGTGACGTCGCGCGCATTGAGGACGAACACCGAGTTGCCGAGGACCTCGGGGTTGAACCCGGACGTCGTGGACTCGAGGGTGCGCCACTGACCATCCCGGTGACGGGCGCGGAACATGAACGTGCGCACGGCCGACGGGTCGGCCTTGAGTTCCGCGAGGAGCGTGGCGAGACGCGCATGATCCTCCGGGTGCGCGAAGTCGCGCAGGGCGCGCCCGTCGAGTTCCTTGGCGGTCCATCCCAGGTGCGTGGCGACCGAGGCGCTGACGGAACGCATCGAGCCGTGCTCGTCGAGCACGGCCCAGATGTCGAGTGCGTGGGCCGTGAGCGCGGTGAGCCCCCTCTCGTACTGCAGGAGCGTGCGTGTCGCCTCCTCCTCCGACGAGAGGTCGGTGGCGTGTGCGCGCACGCGCTGGGGTCCGTCGGGAGCGAGGGTGAGGCGCACCAGCCGCTCGGAGCCGCCATGCTGGAGGAACCGGACCTCGAGCGCGCACCCCGGCCACTCGCCCGAGGCGACCGCCTGCAGCGCATGCGCGACGGTGGGACGGTCCTCGCGACGCACGACGGCGGAGAGGGGCTGCGCCAGCAACTCGTCGCGTCGCACCCGAAGGGCGGCGGTGAACGCTCCACTCACTGCCCGCACGCGGCCCGCGGCGTCGATGATCGCGGTCGCGCGACCGACCGCCTCACCCGGCGCCTCGGGAGTCAGGGGGCGGCCCATGGCTTCAACGGACGGCGGAGAGGGCGGCACGGAGGGAATATGAAGCGCGGGCTGGGCGGCCGTAACACGGCCCGTTCCGCCGGCGTCAGAACATGACGCGCGGGTCTCCGAGCGGCGCAGGGAGCGCGCTATCCTCCCGTGCGTGCGCAGGCGTTGCGCCGGGCTGCGCGCCCGAATTCCACGTGCACCCGTAGACGCGAGGGCCGGTGCCCTCTAGATTTCGCCCTCTGTCCGTGAACGGCAACGGACGGGACGTAGCGCAGCCCGGTAGCGCACCTGAATGGGGTTCAGGGGGTCGCGGGTTCGAATCCCGCCGTCCCGACTCTTATCGCTGAGGAACGTGCAGAAGATGCTGTGTGCGGTCTGCAACAAGGCAAGCAACAACCGCCGGGTCTGTCCGTACTGCTTCACCCCCTATCCCGGCGACGCATCCGCTTCGCGCGGCTCGAGTGCGACTCCGCGCGCGACCACCTCGTTCGCGGGTCAGGCCACGGCGCCTGACCCCCGTGGCGCCCCAGGACGCGGCGCGGGCGGTTCCGGCAACTTCATCATGCGCCAGTCGCCCATCGTGCGGTGGTCGGGCCTCGGCATCCTGGTGGTGCTGGTGGCGTGGTATGTCACGACCCGTCCCGGCGCGCGCGTCACGGCGCCTCCCGGCGAGGTGCCCGCGAACATCATCTCCGCTCCGATGTCGCGCGAGGAGGCGATCGCGCTCATCAAGCAGACGCGCGAACGCGCCCTCGTGGAGGAGCAGGCCGGCGAGGTGTTCGTCAGCTACGCCGCGAACGTCTTCCCGGCGCAGATCGAGGGGCAGCTCGCCCTCGCGCAGCAGTTCGCCCGGGCCGACGAGATCGTCGAGGGGCGGAAGCGCCGCATGATCTTCTACGATCCGCGCGGACGCATCTTCGCGCGCTCCGACGGCGTGCGGGGCGTCAGCCTCACGCCCTGACGCACCGCACACCGCGCACCGCGCGCTAGAAGCGCAGCCCGGCGCCGAGCGTCAGCCAGCTGCCCTTGGGATCCTGGAACGTCATGTTGTACGACGCCGTGAGTTCGTAGCGGAGCAGTTTGAGCGACACGTTGGGTGAGGCGCCGAACTCCTGGAACTGGCTGAAGTACCCGCCCTCGATGCCGACGTCGAGCATCGCCATGCCGAAATGCGGTCCCGCCGTCACGGTCACCACGTCGAGGTCCGTCGTCGAGGCCGTGGCGATGCCCTTGAGGCGGTTCCAGGTCGCGCTCGCCATCAACTTCAGCGGGCCCACGGGCGCGCCCAGGCGCCCGTAGACGCCGAAGCCCGTGTCGTAGGCATCCCCGAGGTCGCCGGTGGGCATGCCCGCGTGCGCCCCGAGGCGCAGGTCGAGCACCGGCAGCTGCGCGGTGGCGGCCGGTGCGACGAGCGTGACGAAGCCGATAACAAGCAGGCATCTGCGCATCTTCGATTCCCTCCGAGCGGGGTGGACCAGCTCCTCGTACCAGCTACTGGTACTGGATGTACAGCACTTTCGGATGCAGCCGCAGGATCTCGGCGATGGTGGTGCGCGGATGGTCGTTCTTCGCCTTGTAGAACTGCTTCCATCCCACGAACTGCACCGGCTCCGCCTTGATGTACTGACGGAAGGTGTTGCGCTTGAGCACCGGCGACCCGAACCCGTCCATGTGCATGACGATCTGGACCTCCGGACGTAGCACGATGCGCTCGTAGTTCGTGACGCCCCGCTGTGTGAACCGGTGCACCACGAGGACCTTGGGCGGCAACTTGTGGTTCTCCACCAACTCCGCGAGGAACTTCGACGCGAAGTTCACGTCGGTCGCGTCGTACGTGCCGATGCGCTCACCGGGCAGGCCGCCGTTCTTCATCGAGAACTCGGGGTCGATACCGAGGTGGAAGTTCGGGCGCACGAGGAAGGAGGCGAGGCGCGGGAGTTCGGCCTGCAGGGTGGAGTGCCCCACCTGCACGTCGAGGAAGACGATGGCACCCCGGGTCGCCGCCCACGCGGCCACGCGTTCGATCAGCGTGTCGGCCATCCGCAGCCGGTACTTGCCGTCGCGCCCGGGTGCGCCCTGCGCGACCACGGCGATGAGGTGGAGCGCCGGCTGCACCGGTGTCTCCGGGTCGGCCTCCTCCCAGGCCTTCACCTCGGAGTCGAGCAGCTTGAGCATCGAGTCGGAGGGGTACTCACCGAGCACACCCATGCGCTTGGAGAGAGGGTTGCCGTAGAACGCGATGATCCGCTTCGCGGGCAGGATGGCGCCGGGGAGCGGGTCGGGCCCCTTCACCGGCCAGCGCAGGTCGAGGATCGAGTCGCGGCGGGCGGCGGCGCGCTGCTCCGCGGTGAGCGGACGCTTGGGCTCGGCGGGCTTCTCGGCCGGCTTGACCGGGGCCTTCGACTCGGTGCTCGCCGAGTCGAGTTCCAGCGCGGGCGTGCTATCCACGCGGACAGGGAGCGGCGGGGTGGAGTCGGGCGTTTGCGCGGCGACGCGCGCGCCGAGCGGCGCGGCGAGGGTCGTCACGATGACAGTCAGGAAAGTGGGGAGGAACGGTATGCGCACACGGAGGGAGCTGGGATGAGATAGACGACCGGCGGACCGGTCACGACACAAACCGGCAGCGCCTGCGGCGCGGCCGGCTCGTGGCTACGGTCCCGTCACCACGATGCGCCGGTCCGCGCGGATGACGTACTGCCCCGCGATGTCGATCTCGAGTTGCACGAGATAGTCTCCCGGCTTGAGCGTCGAGATGTCGAGCTGCAGCGCCCGCGGCGAGATGCGGCTGCCGCGCGCCGAGAGGTCCTCCGCGCCCACGCTGACCGGCTGCGCGTCGCGCGAGAGGCGGAGTGCCCGCGAGGTGCGCGCGAGGAACCCGCTCTCCTCGGTCTCCGGCACCACCGTGAGGTTGATCTTCATCCGTTCGCCGGCCGGGTTGGTGTTGTAGGCCTCCCAGTAGACGCCGAGCGGCTGTCCGGATCGCACCTTCTGCGTGGGCAGCGCGTGCGGGAGCACTTCCTCCACGGTGGTCGGGAACTCGCCGTACGGCGCGTAGAAGAGCAGGTCCGAGAGCGACACCCGGGCGCCCATCGCGTAGGGAGGGCGGATGCCGTAGCGGGCCCGCACGAGCGTGGACGCGCTCTCGGCCTCGATCTCGGCGCTCATGAGTAGCGGCCCCCACGGCGCGCGCGCGGTGAGCGTCCCCCGCGCTGGGACGTCCTTCCGGACGGTGGCGCGGGCGGCGGGTGCCTGCCCCGGCGTGAGCACGAGCGCGCCGTCGAGCTTCGCCCCCTCGATCCCGGGCACCTTGCTCACGTCGTAGGCGAGCACCACCAGCGCCGTGTCGCCGCGCCGGAAGAGCGCCTCCTGGTGCTCCAGCATCAGCAGGTGCGATGCGTAGGCCGGATGGTAGCGCGCCACCACCGGCGGCAGCTGCACCGCCCAGTCGGTGGAGTCGGAGGTCGCCGGACTGTTGAGCACCTCCGAGGGCGGGATGAAGCGGTAGGCCGGCACCGCCTCCTCGCTGATCACATTCACGCGCTGCCAGGGCTCGCGCGGCCCCTCGCCCGGTTCAACGCGCACCGAGCCGTCCTGCGCCCAGCCGCGCGGCCAGCCGAACCGGATCAGCAGTTCCCGCTCGCTCTCATCGAAGCCGAACATGTGGGCCGAGGGCGCGTTGCGGAGCAGCTCCACGTAGGTGAGGCGCGCGAAGTGCTCGGTGCGGGAGTCGTTCCCGTCGAGGCCGTACCGCGTGCGCGCGAACCACCAGACCCGCGCCTCGAACGCCTCGCGCTCCGGCTCGCCGCAGCTGTGCCGGTTGTACTGGCGGCGGGTATCGTCGTCGAGATAGGGCGTGAGGTCGCGCCAGGTGCAGCGGTCCCGTGTCCCCATGGCGGCGAGCACCTTGCCGAAGCTCGCCTCCGCCTCCGCGTACCGTCGGAGTTCGTGCAGGGCGAGGCCGGTGATCGCGTCGCACCACCAACCCGAGGAGGTGCAGCTGCGGCCCACCTCGAGGGCATCCGCGGACCGGCCCGACTCGAGGAGGTACCGCACGCGCTGGCCGTTGACCCAGTTGTCGCCGGGCTGGAGCCGGCCGATCGAGTCGAGGAGCGCGATCAGTCGTTCGCGCGCCTGCGCGACCTGCGGCTCCTCCTTCGAGAGCTCCATCTGCTTCTCGTCGTACCAGTAGCAGAAGCGGCCCACCCGCTCCTGGCAGTCGCGGGGCCGGCGGCCGTCGAACCGTGGCAGGTTCATCCGCCGGAACTTCTCGAACTCCGCCTGCGCGCGGATCCCCGCCTCGCGCGGATCCTCGCGGAGCGGTCGGGCGTAGATGGTCGTGTCCTGCGCGCGCAGGTCGGTGGCGGGCGTCAACAGCGCGGCAGACACGAAGGCCGCGAACAGGGTGCGTCGGGAGAGGGTCACGGGTGCATGATACCCGGTCCGGGGCGGGAAGTGTCGCCGGGCGTCACCGGGCACGCGCACCGTGTATTTTACCACCCGTGTCACACGAGATCATCTTCGAGCCCCTGCACGCGGGCGTGGTCCCGCCCGGTCGCGCCACCGCCGCCAGCGCCGGTCACGACCTGTCTGTCTGCCTCACCGGCGGCAGCGTGCGCGTGTTCGTCGCCGGGGTCGCCGAGCCCAGGCCGGTCACGGCCGACGCCACCGGACCCCACGTCGTGCTTGGCGTGGGAGAGAAGGCACTCCTCCCGCTCGGATTCCGCGCGCGCCTGCCTTTGGGGTATGAGGCCCAGGTGCGCCCGCGCTCGGGCACCAGCCTCAAGACGGACCTCGTGATCGTGAACAGCCCGGGCACCATCGATGCCGACTTCCCGGACGAGTGGTGCGTGCCCGTGAAGAACGGGGGCGCCGCACCCCTCACGGTGCGGCACGGGGAGCGCATCGCGCAGCTCGTGCTCAGCCGGTTCGAGACGCTGCCGTTCACCGTGGGCGAAGTCACCCGTACCACCGATCGGGCCGGGGGGTTCGGCTCGACGGGCACCTGAGGCCGCCGTGACCATCCCGTCCATCACCCGCAGGAGACCTGTGATGCCATCCCGCTGGATCAAGCTCGTCGTGCTCTGCGCGCTGGGGACCACGCTCGCCGCGGCGCTCGGCGCCCAGCAGCCGAACCCCGTGCGCGTGGAGTCGTTCACGCTGCCCAACGGCCTCCGCGTGCACATGGTGGAGGATCACTCGGCGCAGGTCGTCGCGGTGAACCTCTGGTACGACGTCGGCTCCCGCAACGAGCGGCCGGGCCGCACCGGGTTCGCGCACCTCTTCGAGCACATGATGTTCCAGGGCTCGGCGAACGTGAAGAAGGCTGAGCACGGGCAGTTCGTGGAGCGCGCGGGTGGCACACTCAACGGCTCCACGCAGCCGGACAAGACCAATTACTACGAGGCGCTGCCCTCGAACCGGCTGAACCTCGCGCTCTGGCTCGAGGCCGACCGGATGCGGTCGCTCGCGATCAACGCCGAGAACCTGAGGAACCAGCAGGAGGCGGTGAAGGAGGAGCGGCGGCTGCGCTTCGACAACCAGCCGTACTTCGGCTACTTCGTGGACTCGCTCCCGGTGATGTTCGACCGCGACCGCTGCTTCGCCTATGCGCATTCGACCATCGGTTCGATGGCCGACCTGGACGCCGCCACGGTGGCCGACGTGCAGGCATTCTTCGACCTGTACTACGCGCCGAACAACGCGATCCTCGTGATCACCGGCGACTTCCGGCCGGCGACGGCCCGCCAGCTGGTGCGCGACTATTTCGGTGGCATCCCGAGCGGCAAGGCGCCCCCGCCGGTCACGTGCGCGACGCAGGCCTCGACGGGATCCGAGGTCGTGAAGCGCCTGCCTGACAAGAACGCCACGCTCCCCGCCGTGCTCACGGCGTTCCGCACGGTGCCCCCGTCGCACGCGGACTACCCGGCGCTCGAGCTGCTCTCCACGATCCTCGGCACGGGCGAGAGCTCGCGCCTCAACCGCTCGCTGGTGCGCGAGCAGAAGGTGGCGGTCGCGGCGCAGGCGCTCTTCGACCCGTTCGGCCCGATGCGGGGCGCGGGGGTCTTCGGCGCGCTCACGATCGCGAACCAGGGCGTGGACGTCGATTCGCTGCACGCCCGGCTCGCGGCGGAGCTCCGCAACGCTTCGACCGACATCACGCAGGAGGAACTCACCAAGGCGAAGAACTCCTGGCGCTCGTCCACGATCTTCGGCCGCCAGAACGCCCTCGCGACCTCTGAAGCAGTCCACTACGCAGCGATGTACCTCGGCTCGCCCGAGGCCGTCAACTCCGACGCCGCGCGTTACGAAGCGGTGACGGTCGCCGACCTGCGGCGCGTCGCCGCGAACTACCTGCGTCCCGAGAACTCGCTCACCATGCTGATCGTCCCGGAGGGCCGCTAGATGCGCGTCCTGACCCCGCTCGCCGGTGCGCTGCTCGCGGCCCTCGCCGGCGCGGCGCCCGTCGCCGCCCAGTTCCCCACGCAGCCGCCGGCACCGATGCCGCTGGAGCCGGCGCAGTTCCCGCCGTTCGCCGAGACCATCCTCGAGAACGGCCTGCGCGTGATCGTCGTGTCGAGCAACAAGCAGCCCGTGCTCTCGCTCACGCTGGCGATGCCGGGCGGGTCCTTCTACGACCCCGCCGGCAAGGTGGGCGTGGCCGACATGATGGCCGGACTGCTCACCAAGGGCGCCGGCACGCGCACCGCCGATCAGATCGCGGCGGCGATCGAGGGCGTGGGTGGCTCCATCGGCGCCTCCGCCGGCAGCGACTTCCTGACGCTCAACACCGCGGTGCTCTCCGGCGACCGCCAGCTCGCTTTCGAGCTGCTCGCGGATGCCGCGCTCCGGCCGACCTTCCCCGAGTCCGAACTCGAGTTGCTGCGCAAGCAGACCCTCTCGGCGCTCGCGCTCGAGAAGGCGCAGCCGGCGGCGATCGCCTCGCGCGCCTTCTCCAAGGGCATCTACGGCGACCATCCGTACGGCCGGTCGGCGGACGAGTCCAGCGTCGCGGCCATCACGCGCGCGGACGTCGTCGCGTTCCACGCCCAGCGGGTGCGGCCCAACCAGGCGGTGCTGGTCATCGCGGGCATGATCGACACCCTCGAGGCGCGGCAGCTGGCCACCACGGCGTTCGGGGCGTGGGGCGGGGTGGCAGCGGGCACGCCGGCCACGAGGGCCGCGCCGCAGCGGATGACGAGCGAGATCCTCCTCGTGCACAAGCCGGGGGCGGTGCAGTCGAACATCGTCGTGGGGAACACGACCTGGACGGCGACCGATTCGCGCGGCTACGCGCTCACGCTCGCCAACCAGGTGCTCGGCGGCGCGAGTGATGCGCGGCTCTTCCAGATCCTCCGTGAGCAGAAGGGATGGACCTACGGCGCCTATTCCGGCGCGCCGCGCCGCCGCGTCCTGGGCTACTTCCAGGCGACGGCCGAGGTGCGCACGGAGGTGACGGACTCGGCTCTCGTGGAGCTGCTGAGCCAGATGCGGCGCCTGAGCGCCGAGCCGATGCCGGTGGAGGAGTTCGACCGGCAGAAGCAGACGCTGGTGGGGCGTTTCCCGCTCGAGATCGAGACGGCGCAGCAGGTCGCCTCGCAGGTGGCGAGTGCCCGGTTGCTCGGGCTCGCCACGGACTACGTGCAGACCTACCGGCAGCGGTTGGCAGCGGTGACGCCCGAGCAGGCGCGCGCGGCCTCGCGCATGGGCATCCGCGCCGACGCCGCGTACATCGTGGTGGTCGGTGACGCCACCAAGCTCACGGAGCGGCTGCAGAAGGTCGCGCCGGTCACGGTGGTGGATGTCGAGGGCAAGCCGCTGGCGTCCGCCGACCTCGAGGTGAAGGGCGGCAAGCTCGACCTCGACCTCTCACGCATGATGGCGGCGTCCGATTCCTTCACGGTGATGGTGCAGGGGCAGCCGTTCGGCTACCAGGTCGCGTCGCTGGAGCGCGACGGCGCCGGCTGGGTGTACCGCGAGCGCTCGCAGCTCGCGACCGTCATCCAGCAGCAGACGGAGGTGCGGTTCGGCGGCGACGTCGCGATGCGGTCCACCACGCAGTCCGGGCGCTTCCAGGGCCAGGAGATGAAGCTCGACGTGCGCTACGAGGCCGGCGCGGCGACGGGCGAGGGCGTCACGCCGGGTGCGCAGGGGATGCAGCCGGTGAAATACGAGAAGGTCGCGGTCCCCGAGGGGACGATCGACGACAACGCGGTGCAGGGGCTGCTGCCCTACTTCAACTGGGCTCCCAACGCGAGTTTCACCGTCGCCGTCTTCGCGTCGGGGAAGGGCGCGGTGGAGCCGCGCACCTACAAGGTGATGGGTGAGGAGGAGCTCACGCTCCCGATCGGGACCGTGAAGACGTGGCGCGTGACCTCCACGGGTGGCGAACAGCCCGGCACCTACTGGATCGAGGTCGCGATGCCGCACCGGGTGATGAAGTTCGGGCCGGCGAATGCACCGGTGGAGTTCGTGAGAGTGAGATGAGACGGAGGACGGAAGACGGTGGACGGTAGAAAGAACGGGCGCGACGGGGGAGATTCCCGTGGCGCCCGTTCCTTCTACCGTCTCCTCCCGTCCACCGTCCACCGTCTCACTTCGGCTCCATCATCTGCTTGATCTGCCACCGCGCGTCCGCGAGGTGCGCACGGGTGGCGGAGTCGGCGGCCTTGGCCTGTGCCGCTGCGAGCTGGCCGTCAAGCGTGCGCACCTCCTGGCGGAGCATCGGCTTCACGTCGGTGCTCGGACGCGGGGCCGCGGTGTAGAGCTGGCCCGTCTGCGCGCTGCTCGAGATGCGTGGGTTGGTGGAGGGCGCCGCGGAGAGCTTCGCCGCCACCGCCTCGAGGTAGATGCGCTGCAGGCCGCGACGGTACGCGTCCACCCGCACCGAGCCGCTCGAAAGCTCGCTCCAGATCCCGCTGCGCAGGTCGCCGAGGAACTCGGCGAGCGTGTAATTGTTCGTCGAGCCCGGGAAGGCGTCGTATTCCACGAGCCGTGCCATCCGCTCGTCGCTCATGAGCGTGCTGAGGATCCCCCGCTGCGCGGCGTTGATGCGCGCCACGGCTCCCTCGGGCTCGAGGCGGCGCAGGATCGTCGGGTCCAGCAGCCAGACCGGCGTCTGGAACAGGTTCTCCTGCACGAAGCGCACGGCCGCCTTCTGCCGCTCGCGCGGGATCGGCGTGAACCGTGTGCCGGGCTGCGAGCCGTACTTCTCCTGGCCCGTGGACGATCCGACGATCGTCGCCACGTGCCGCATCTCGGTGGTGAACTGCGAGACGATGCGGCCGTAGCCTTCCTTGGTGTACGAGACGTCCTCGGTCTCGCGGGTGGTCGCCGGCACGAGCATCGGGACCAGCCGCTTGAGGTTCCGGATGCCCATGGTGGTGCTCTTCACCGCATCGGCGTCGCCCACCGCCTCGGAGTACGCGGTGTAGGGGATCGCGCCGAAGTCATCGGGGACGCCGTAGCGGAGCCAGGGCGTCGCGTCCTGCTCGCGCGCCACGGCGTCGAGCGCCGGCCGCTCGTCGTCCGGGGTGCGCGCGCCGGGGATCGGCGCATAGCCCCAGCGGATCGCGTACTTGTCGTACACGCCGACCATCGGGATCAGGAGGTTGACCGGGATGTCGTCCTCCGGTTGCGCCACGTAGTTGAAGCGTGCGTAGTCCATGATCGACGGTGAGTGCCCCATCCGTGCGACCCAGCTCGCCGAGCGCACGGAGTCGGCGGGATACATGCCCGACGCATTCTGGTTGTGGGGCAGCCCGAGCGTGTGTCCCACTTCGTGCGCGACCACGAATTGCACGAGCCGGCCCTGCAGCGAATCGGGGAGCGGGAGCCGCGCCGCGCGCGGATCGAGCGGCCCGACCTGCGTCCAGTACCACCACGTCTGCAGGTTCATGATGTTGTGGTACATCTGGATGTCCGTCTCGAGGATCTCCCCCGAGCGCGGGTCCACGACACTGGGGCCAGAGGCGTTCTCGATCTCCGAGGGGAGCCAGCGCACCACGGAGTAGCGCGCGTCTTCGGGCGCCCACTCGGGATCCTCGGCCTTGCTCGGTGCATCCTTCGCGACGATCGCGCGCCGGAAGCCCGCCGCCTCGAACGCCACCTGCCACTCCTCGATCCCCTTCTTGACCCAGGGCTTGAGCCAGTCGGGGGTCGCCGGGTCGATGTAGTACTCGATCGGCTTGACCGGCTCGGAGACGGCCGCCGTCGGGTCCTTCTTCTCGAGACGCCACCGGGAGATGTAGTCGCGTTCCTCGGCGCGTTGCTCGGGGCGGCTGTAGTCGATCGTGGACGTGAAGAAATAGCCGATGCGCGAGTCGCGGAGCCGCGGCATCATCGGCCGCTCGGGCAGCATCACCATGGACCAGTGCACGAGGAACGACTTCGTGGTCGGCGGCGTACCCGGCGCGGGCTGCGAGGGCGGCAGGCCGGGGAAGAACGACTGTGGGGTAGGCGTCGCGTTCACCGTCAGCGTCGCTTCCACCTCGACGTTCCTGGGATATGTCGCCACGCGCTCGAGGAACGACCGGCCCGCATCGATCGAGCCGCGGTACCGGCGGATCACGCTGATCTCGCTCGGCGGTGAGGTGTAGAGCTTCGACACCTCGATCACCGCGGCCGAGTCTGGGCCGTAGGCGGCGACGTTGAAGGACGCGAGGATGGCGTCGAAGTTGGCGTTGCGCACCGCCTCGGCGATCGGTGCCGAGGGGTCGGAGACGATGGCGTAGGAGACGCTGCGGAAGAGCACGCGGTT
>JAOUHR010000023.1 GCA_029884515.1 Gemmatimonadota bacterium | reverse complement strand
CACGTCACGGGGCAGGCCTGGCTCCGTGTGCGACGACGGCTTGGTCCCGCTGGCGCGCGCGCCGGTGCCGCCGCTCCACTCGCCGATCGCCTCATCCACCCGCACGCCCGCGCCCTCGGGCCCGACCACCACGAAACGAACGGCGCCCGCGAACCCGGGGGTCGCGAGCGCCTTCCGGACGATCTCCGGGCCGATCCCCCGGGGGTCGCCGAGCGTGATGGCGAGGGCCGGCGGCTGGCTCACCCGGGGCTCACAACCGGATGGAGACGTAGAACTCGGTGCGGAGCTTGTCGAGCGTGCGGCGGATCGACCGCTCCTCGCGGAGCTGCGAGCGCACGCGCTCCTGGTAGTCGGCAAGCGTGTAGGCGCCCGCCGGCTTCTCGCTCAGGACCTGCGCGGCCGCCCACTTGTTGTAGCCGCTCGCGGGGTCGGGGAGCGCGAAGACGCCCGTGTAGTCCCCCGGCTTGAGGTCCTTGAAGGCGACGCGATACTCGGCGGGGAGCGAGTCGCGCGGGAAGCCCTCGGGGACGGTCTTCTCCTCCTCCCCGTCGTGGAACCGGACGACGAGCGAGTCGTACGGCGTGCCGGCCTTCCAGGCCGCGAGCGCGGAGTCGGCGCGCTCGCGCGCGATCCGCACGTCGGTGGAGTCGATCACCGGCTTGATGAGCACGTGCCGCGCGCGGACCTCGGCGGCGCGCACGCGGTCCACGCGCATCACGTGGAAGCCGAACTGCGTCTCCACCACCGGGCTGATACGGCCCGGCGGGAGGGCGAACATCATCCGCTCGAAGGGGAGCACCATCACGCCGCGGCGCTGCCAGTCGAGGTCGCCGCCCCTCTCGGCGGACCCGGGGTCCTGCGAGTAGGCGCGCGCGACGGAATCGAAGTCGGCGCCCTGCTCGAGGGCGATGCGGAGCGAGTCGGCGAGCAGGCGCGCACGCAGCACGGCGTCGGGACGCGCGTGCGGCGCGACGACCAGCTGCCGGAAGGCGAGGGTGGCCGGGCGCGGCGGCATCTGGTCCTTGGCCCGCTCGAACGCGGCGGCCACCTCGCTCTCGGTGACGTTGGCCGGCGCGAGCCGGCCCTTCGCCCTGAGCGAGTCCACGGCCCGCTTCTGCAGCTCGCCGCGGATGGCCTGCTCGATGGTCTTCTTGCGGTACTCCTCGGGCGTGCCGAAGCCCTCGCGCACCAGCGCGGCGCGGTACTCCTGCTCCGTCTTGAACTGCCCGCGGACACCGGCGATGCGCTTGTCCACGTTGTCCGCGACGTCGGACTCGGGGACCTCGATCTTGTACTCGTGCGCGAGCGTGACCAGGATCTCCTGGTCGATCATCTCGTTCAGCACCTCGCGGGCGACCTGCATCTGGCCGGCGCTGTCCGGCGGGATGGGGCGGCCGTTGGCGCGCTGGAAGTTGACCTGCTCCAGCACCTCGCTGAAGAGCACGGGCGTGGTGCCGACCACGGCGACGATGCGGTCCACCTCGATGGACCGTGGTGGGCCGGCCGGCGCGGCCGGCGCCGGCGCGACCTGCGCGCCCAGCGAGCCCGCCGCCGCGACGAGCGCGGCGGCGATCCAGCGGAGCGGCGTGGCGCGTCGGGTCACCTTACGGCTGCTTGGTGGCGGGCGGCGCAGGCAAAGGCACGGCGGATGCCGGCTCGGCGGCCCCCGCGGACTCGCCGGCGCGCGCCTTGGTCGCGGCCGCGAGCGCGCGGTCGATGCCGGCGGGCACCACCCGGCTCTCGAACCGGTCGCGCAGCACGATCACCAGCGGCTCCGGCACCTGCACGAAGTCGGCCTCGTTCTTGAGCAGGCGCTCCATGTACGCGTCCACCCGCTTGGCGGCGAGCGCCTCGCGCGCGGAGCGCTCGGCGCCGCCATCAGGGGCCGCGCGGAGCTGCGCCGGTGCGATCTCGAGCGCGCCCATGGTCCGGAGCGTGCCGTTGTAGAACGCGTCGCGCACGTTCGCGAGCTCGGCGGAGTCCACCACGACCTCGGCCGAGTCGGCGGCCTTGAGCAGCAGCTCGTTCCGCACGATGCTCTTCACGAAGCCGTCGAGGAGCGAGTCGGGGGCCTGCGCCACTTGCTGGCGCACGCGCGACTGCGGCGGGAAGGCGCCCATCCACTTGGCCATGCGCGCCGCGGTGAGGTTCCCCGAGCGTGCGGTGGCGAGCACGGTGTTGTCGTCGCGGTAGGCGTCGATGTCCTCGGCGATCGCCTTGACGAGCTTGGGCGCGCCCGACTTCACCTTCACGTTCGCGGCCTTCTCGAGCCCGGCGAAGTAGGTGCTCTCGGCGGCCGCGTTGCCGACCTTGCCGATCTCCTCGGAGAACTGGTCCTTGATCTCCGCCCAGGTGTGGCGGCGGATGATGTGGTAGCCGTACTGCGTCTCCACCACCTGCGAGATGCCGCCCGGCGCGACGGAGCGGATGCCCGCGTCGAACTCGGGCACCATCGTGCCCGGCGCGAAGACGCCGTAGTCGCCGCCCTTGTCCTTGGAGCCCGGGTCCTCGGAGCGCGCCTTGGCGACGGCGGCGAAGGTCGCCGAGGTCACGGACCTGGCGATCTTCTCGGCCTCGCGCTTGATGGAGTCGTTGGCCGTCGCGGAGATCCCCTCGGGCTGCTTGGCGAGGAGGATGTGCGACGCGGCGAGGAGTTCGCCCTTGTTGTAGCGCTCCTCGAAGGTCGAGGGATCGACGTTCACCCAATCCTTGGAGACGTTCGTGAAGAGCGTCTGCATGCGCTGCTGCGCCAGGGTGGACCACATCCCCTCGTCCGCGAGCTGCGGCGTGCGGAGGGAATCGTCCTGCGCGGCGGCCTGCCCGAGGAGCTGGTAGTTCACCCAGAGCTGGGCGATGGTGCGCACCGCCTCCGGCTGGAGGGGCACGTCGGTGGGGCCCATCATCTCGGCGAGCCGGTCCACCTTGAGCTCGGCGGAGCCGGCGCGGGCGACGACATCGACGTGGCCGGTCATCGCGTCCCTGAAGCCCTCACACGCGGTGAGGACGGGGAGGAGCATGAGCACGAGGGACGCGGGGAGGAGGCGGAGGCGGGTCATTGCGAGGAGAGGGAGAGGAGTGCTTCTACCGTGCATCGGGCGAGATTGTTCGAAGGGCCCGGACGAGGCCGTCCAGCAGCGTCGCGCCCCCGAGTCGTGTGAGCTTGAGCGAGAGGGGCTGCACCCGTCGCACGTCCACCTGGAACTGCACGTCCCGGAAGGCGGCCGCGAGGGGCTTGAGACGCGGGACAGCGTCAGCCCTGAAACTAACACGGGCCTCCTGCCCATGCACCAGTATCCCTTCGGCCCCGAGCGGGGCGCCGAGGAGGCGGAGCCGGGCCACCGCGAAGTGGGCCTCGGCCTCCGGCGGGAGGGGGCCGAAGCGGTCGCGCACCTCGAGACGGAGCTCGTCCACCGCGGCCGCGTCGCGCGCGGCGCCCAGGCGCCGGTAGAGGTCGAGCTTCACCGCCTGGCTGGCGATGTAGTCGTCCGGCAGGTAGCTGGGCACGTCGAGCGTCACGTCGGTGGGGGGCGGCGGGGGGGCGTCGTCGCCCCGGAGCATCCGGGTGACCGTCTCGTCGAGCAGGCGGAGGTAGAGGTCGAACCCGACGGCGTGCACGTACCCCGACTGCTCGGGGCCCAGGAGGTTCCCCGCCCCGCGCAGTTCCATGTCCTTGAGCGCGATCCGGTAGCCGGCCCCCAACTCGGTGTGGTGCTCGAGCACGCGGAGGCGGCGTTCGGCGTCCTCGTCGGGGTTGTCGGGGACGATGAGGTAGCAGTAGGCGCGACGGTGCGAGCGGCCCACGCGGCCGCGGAGCTGGTAGAGCTGGGCGAGGCCCAACCGGTCGGCACGGTTCACGAACATCGTGTTCGCGTTCGGCACGTCGATCCCGCTCTCCACGATGAGCGTGGAGACGAGCACGTCGATCTCGCCCTCCACGAACTGGCGCATGGTCGCCTCGAGCTCGCGCTCCTTCATCTGGCCGTGGCCCACGCCCACGCGGGCGCGCGGCACCACGCGGCGCACGTGGTCGGCGATCGCCTCGATGGTCTCGATGCGGTTGTGCACGAAGAAGACCTGGCCACCGCGGTCGAGCTCGCGGGCGATCCCCTCTTCTATGAGGCCGTCGTCCCAGGGTTCGAGGAAGGTGAGCACGGGGGAGCGGTCGCGTGGCGGGGTCTGCATCAGCGTCATGTCGCGCAGGCCGGCGAGCGACTGGTGGAGCGTGCGCGGGATGGGCGTGGCGGTGAGCGTGAGGACGTCGGTCTCGAGCTTCAACTGCTTGAGCCGCTCCTTGTGCTTCACGCCGAACCGGTGCTCCTCGTCCACGATGATCAGGCCGAGCTGCCTGAAGACGACGTCCTTCGAGAGCAGGCGGTGCGTGCCGATCACGACGTCGACCTTCCCTTCCGCCAGTTCC
Source organism: Gemmatimonadota bacterium (assembly GCA_029884515.1). Taxonomy (GTDB): domain Bacteria; phylum Gemmatimonadota; class Gemmatimonadetes; order Gemmatimonadales; family Gemmatimonadaceae; genus Pseudogemmatithrix. The sequence goes on along the minus strand of JAOUHR010000023.1, from coordinate 8,427 downwards.
TTGAGCGCCGCGGTCTGCTGCTTCCCGGACTGGAAGCGGCTCATCACGGCGATGTGCACCGGGAAGTCCGCGAAGCGCTCGCCGAAGGTGCGCGCGTGCTGCTCGGCGAGCACGGTGGTGGGCACGAGCACGGCGACCTGCCGCCCGCTCTGCACCGCCTTGAACGCCGCGCGCACGGCGACCTCGGTCTTGCCGTAGCCCACGTCGCCCACGAGGAGGCGGTCCATCGGCCGCGCGCCCTCCATGTCCTGCTTCACGCTGTCGGTGGCGGTGCGCTGGTCGGGGGTGTCCTCGAAGAGGAACGAGCTCTCGAGCTGCTTCTGCCAGGCGCCGTCGGGGTGGTGCGGCGCGCGGCTCGCGATCTTGCGGCGCGCGTAGAGATCGAGCAGTTCGGCGGTCATCTCGCGGAGCGCCGCGCGCGTCCTCTCCTTCTGCTGGGTCCAGCGCTTGCCGCCGAGCCTGTGCAGGTGCGGCGCGGGGAGGTCGTCGTCCACGTCGCCGGCGGCGCGGTACTTCTCGATCTGGTCCAGCCGATAGAGCGGCACGTTGAGCCGGTCGCCGCCCTCGTACTCGATCACCGCCACTTCGATCGTCGCCTCGGCATGGAAGACCGTCTTCATCCCGCGGTAGATGCCGACGCCGTGCTCGAGGTGGACGACGTAGTCGCCTTCCTTGAGGGCGGTGACGTGCTCGAGCGCGGTGCCGGTGGCGTACTTGCGGCTGCGGCGGATGCGGCGCTCGCGGCGGAAGATCTCGTGGTCGGTGAGGACGCGGAGGCCGTCGGGCTGGCCGCGGGGCGGGATGAGGAAGCCGCCGCCCAGCACGCCGATCACCAGCGCGGCGGGGGTGCGCCCGTCGCCGCCGTCGCGCGCGCCCCTGGCGCCGCGCGCGTCGAGCAGCTCCTCGAGCCGCTCGGCCTGGCCGGCGTTGTCGCAGAGGATGAGCGTCTCGGTGCCGTCGCGGACCATCGCCGAGAGGCGGGCCATGTCGCGTTCCACCGGCTCCGGCGCGCGGATCGGGAAGGTGACCACCTCGCCGTCCTCGCTCCCCGTGGCGACCACCTCGAGCGTGGGGAAGGTCCTGAGCCCGGCGAGGGCGGCCTGCGGCGACTGGAGGAGTTCACCGCGCGCCGCGACGTCCTCGCCGCGGCGCCGCGCGAGCTCCAGGTGATGCTCGGCCTCGCCCCAGGTGCGCTCCATCTCGGGCGCGAGCGCGACGCCGGCGGGGAGCACCACCAGCGAGCCCGGCGGCCAGAGGTCGGCGAGCGAGGCGCGCTCGTACTGCTCGTCCGTCCCGTCGCCGCGCACCTCCACCGGGAGGACGAGCGCGCGCTCGGCCGGGCGCGTGGTGCGCTGCGTGGAGACGTCGAACCAGCGGAGCTCCTCGAGCTGGTCACCCCAGAACTCGAGGCGCACCGGCTCGCCCATGCCGAAGCCGTACACGTCCACGATCCCGCCGCGCACGCTGTACTGCGCGACGTCCTCCACGAGCGTGACGCGCTCGAAGCCGACGCGGTCGAGGTGCGCGGTGAGGTCGTCGAGGCGCCACTCATCGCCCTTCTTGAGTTCCACCCGCGCGTCGGCGAGCGCGCGCGGAAGGCGCGTGCGTTCCTGCACCGCACGCGCCGTGGTGAGGAGCACGCGCACGGCGCCGCGCGCGAGCTGCTCCAGCGTCTCCACGCGCTCGCCCGCGACCTCGGCGTGCGGCTCCACCTCGCCGAAGCCCTCGCGCGGAGGGTAGAGCGCGACTGACTCGTCGCCCAGCACCGACTGGAGGTCGGCGAGCCAGCGCTCGGCCTCCGGCAACTGGTCCGCGACGACGACGAAGAGCCGGTTGGGATCGGCGGCGACGAGCGCGGCGAGGAGCACGGCGTCGGACGATCCCGCGAGGCCGGCGACGGAGAGGTGGCCGCGCTCGCGCGGCAGGGCGCCGAGCAGTTTGGTGAACGCGGCGAGCGCACCGATGCGCTCGACCAGGATCGGGAGTGCCATCAGCGTCCGGTCACGCGGTCGCCGCCTTGGCGCGCCCGCGGCGCGCGACGAACGATTCGGCGGCGAGGAGGAGCAGCGCGAGCGCGAGGAAGGTGCGCGCGAGGGCGCGCCGGCCGCCGGCACGGAAGAGCGCCCGGGCGGCGTCGCCGCCATTCGCACTGGCGCGCGTCGCGCCGAGGCGCGCGGCGAGGGAATCGGGGGCGAGGCGCGCCAGGTCCGACTCGCGCGGCTCCGCGTTCACCACCAGCGCGCCGGCGCGCTGGCCGTCGCGGCGCCAGAAGGAGACGCCGGCGGTCCAAGGCGCCTCGAGGGTGCCGCCCGCCGTGACGGGACGCGTGGTGCCGTCGGGGGATTCGAGCGCGTCCACACCATTGGGCACGCGCACCGCGGCGCCGGGCGCGGCCTGCAGCGCGGCGCCGGTGCCTTGCGCGAGTCGCTGCGAGAGGAGGTCGTCGAGCCAGGGGATGAAGCCCGCGCGCACGGGCAGGTCGGTGGCCGCCGCGTCCGCGGCGGAGGCGACGAGCACGTAGCCGTCCCCCGCGACCGCCCAGGGCGCGCCGCCCACGCGGGCGATCGTGTCCGTGCCGGTGATGTCGCCGGCGGGGATGAGCGGGTACCAGCTCCTGGCGACGGTGCCCTCGACGCCCTCGCCGCGCACGGGGGCGGGACCCTCGCGGCGCGCGGCGAATCGCCAGGGGATGCCGGCGCGCTCGAGCGCGCGGTTGGCGTCGGCGAGCTTGAGCGGTTCGCTCGGGGCGAAGAGGAGGCCGGGCTTCCGCGCGCGCTCGGCGGAGACGAGGGCGACGGCGGCGCGCGCATCGGCACCGGCGCGCACGGCGCGGCCACCCTGGACCAGCGCGTCCACCGCGCCGCGCAGGAAGAGCCCCGACGCCGCGTCCGCTGCGATCGCCGGCGGCTCGCCCACGTGCGCCGCGAAGTGGCGGATGTCGTCGGCGCGGAGTTCGTCGGGGGCGAGTTCGATCGCGCCCGCCATCCAGCCGCGCGTGAGCGGCTGCACGCGCGCGAGCACCGTGGCGCCGGGCTGCGCGCTCCCGCGCGCGACGGTGCGCCCGTCGAGCACCACGCGCCAGGTGGTGGAGTCGCTGCCGCTCACCGTCGCGCGCACCGCGCCGCGCGGATTCCAGTGCGCGGGCTCGCTTGCGACCATCACCACCGCGCGGTTCGCCGGCGGCGCGCCGTCCGGTTGCACGACGTCCACCGGCATGCCGTCCGCGACGGCGCCGGCGACGCCCTGCCAGCTCGTCGCCTGGCCGTCGGTGAGCAGCACGATGCGGCCATTGGGAATGCCGCTCTCCTTCACGAGCGTGGCCGCGCGCCGGAGCGCGGCGCTCGCGTCCCCTGCGCCATCGAGGGCGCGCACGCGCGCGAGCGCGTCGCGCAGCACGAGGGAGGAGCCGCCCGTCACCTGGCCATCGAAGGTCACGATCCAGAGCCGGTCCCCCGCCGAGGCCGCGTCCACCATCGCCCGCGCGACCGCGGTGAGTCGGGTGAGCATCGGCCCCTCGGTGCCCGCCGCCGACGAGGAGAGCGAGTTGTCGAGCACGAGGGCGACCGCGGTGGGCGCGTGGCCGACGCCGGGGAGCGGCCCCACCGGGCGCGCCGCGGCGAAGGCGAGCGCGAGGATGATCGCGACGCGCAGCACCATGAGCAGGAGGTTCTTCAGCCGCACCTCGCGCGCGTGCTCCTTCTCCATGCGAAGGAGGTAGCGCACCGCGGGGAAGTCCACCCTGGCGCCGGTGCGGCGCCGCAGCAGGTGGAGGAGGAGCGGGACACCGGCGGCCGCCGCGAGCAGGAGCGCCCAGGGCGCGAGGAAGCTCATCGGATCAGGATCGTCGCTGGCGCGCGGCGAAGGCGCGCCGGAGCGGCACGCCGAAGGGCTGGTCGGTCATGATCGGTTCATAGAAGGCACCCGCGGAGGCGAAGCGCGCGCGCCATTCGTCCATCGCCTCCAGCACCGTCTCCTGGTACGCCTCGCGGATGTCGGCCGGCGTCGCGGCGAGCTGCGCGCCCTGCTCGGGGTCGACGAAGAGCGACTCGCCGGCGGGGAGGTCGAAGCTCCTCTCCGCCGGGTCCATGACGTGGAGGATCGTGACGTCGTGGCCCTGCGCACGGAGGGCGTGCACCGTGTCGTCCACTTCCTGTTCGTCGAGCAGGAGGTCGGAGACGAGGATCACCATCCCGCGGCGGCGGATGAGCTTGCCGGCCTGCCTGAGCGCGCCGGCGGCGTCGGAACCCGTGCCGGAGCCGGGGTCGGCGAGCGCGGTGAGGATCCGCTTCCATTGGATGGTGCGCGACTTGGGCGGCACCACCGAGCGGAGCTGGTCGTCGAACCTGATGAGGCCCACGGAGTCGCGCTGGCGGATCTGGAGCAGCGTGATCGCGGCGACCATCCGCTCGGCGTAGGCGAGCTTGGTGAGGAGGGTGGGCGCGCTCTTCCAGTCCATCGACTTGCTCACGTCGAGGACGACGGTGCAGCGGAGGTTCGTCTCCTCCTCGTACTGCTTGATGAGCCACTTGTCCGCGCGCGCCGCGACCTTCCAGTCCATGAAGCGGAGGTCATCGCCCGGCTGGTAGGGACGGTGCTCCGCGAACTCCACCGAGAATCCCTTCTTGGGCGAGCGGTGCAACCCGGCGAGGAGCCCGTCCACGATCCAACGCGAGATGACCTCGAGGCGCCCGAGGGCCGCGAGGGTGAGGGGGTCCATCAGATCGGCACGGACGGCCGGTGCGGCTGGAGCGGACATCTGCTCGGCTGAAGCTATCGCTGCCCCTGGACGGCTCAAAGGGCGGATGTGGGATGGGAGACGGGAGAAGGGCGGCACTGCGACTACGCGCGGGGGGTGGGAAGTGCTCGTGCGCCTCAGTCCTCTCCCTCGCGCGGGCACCCCGGCATCCGGAACGCCCCGATGCGCGTCGAGTAGCTCGTCGCGCCCGCCTTGAGGTAGTCGCCCACGTACCAGACGGTGCAGTCGTCCGCCGGATCGATCGCGGTCTGCGTGTAGTCCTCCCAGCGGAGCGTCGTGGTCTGCGCGGCCGCGCCCTCCACCAGGACGCGCTCGCCGAACGTGAGCGTCCCGAGCGGGTCACCCGCACTCCGACCCGCGAAGCGTTGGCCGGGGAAGTGCGACGCGCCGCCGAACGAGTAGCCGATGCCGATGTTGCCCAGCGCGTCGATCGCCGGGCTCGCCATCCAGCGGAAGTCGCTGTCGGGCGCGAAGGTGCCCTGCTGGTGCAGCGCCGGGAGGCCGCGCGCGTCGAGGCGCAGCTCATACCAGCGCACGCCGCCACCCAAGGCCTCCGTGTTCACCGAGTGCACGGCGACGAGCGCCTCGTGCGTGGCGAACCGGCGGTACACGGTGCGGGCCATCAGCTTGTCACCCTGCGCATCGAGCCGGCGATCGGTGCCCTTCTGCGGCACGCAGTTCGTGAGCTGGCCGCCGCAGAGGTAGCGGTACGGCGCGACGCGGATGCGCGTGGGTCCCTCGAGGCGGGTGCGCGCGGGAGCCTCCCAGTCCACGAAGAACCGCCAGGCCAGGAGCACGTCGTCCTCGAAGTCGCCGCGCAGCTGCGTGCCGCCGGCGGCGAGCACGAGGTTCGGCGCGCCGGCGGGCGGGAGCAGCGTGCCGTCCAGGTCGGCCGTGTTGAGGAAGTTCACGTCCTGCACGATCACGCACTGCTCCGTCGCATCCTCGCCCGCGAGCATCCGCGCGCGGTCCACCACGCAGACGTGCTTCTCGACCACGTCGTCGCCGGTGCTGGTCGGCACGTAGTAGCCGTCGGGCCAGACCGCGGGCCGCGGGTAGTCCGGGAAGAGGGGCCGCGCGAACTCGTAGCGGTCCCAGCTGCCCATCGGGTCGGACGAGGTGCTGATGGCATAGCACATCGCGTAGCCGCCGGAGTCCGGGGGCGGGGGCGGGCGCGTGGCGGCGCCAGTGGGGGCCGCGGCCGCCGCTCCGGCACCGCCGGGCGGCGTGGGCCGCGCTGGGGGCGGCACGAAGAGCGGCGCGCGGCGTGGACCGGGCGGCGCGGTGCGCGGCGGCATGCGCGAGAACACCGGCATCACGAGGAGCCAGCGATCGGCGAGCTGGTCGTAGCGCACCACCGCGTCACCGTTGTTGCGCTCCTCGCACGGCCCGCCGAAGCCGCGGAACACGTTGTTGGTCGGCACGGGACCGTAGAGTGCCTCGCCGGTGGTGCCGAATGTCGCGCCGCGCTTGCTGAAGATCGCCATGCGCGAGTTCACCGTCTGCACGATGTGATCGCGGCCGACGGCGAGGGAGTTGTCGGAGGGGTTCCGGAGCGTCGCGTCGCCCTGCGGACCGCGGAAGCCGGCGCCGAGTCCGTCGAACTGCTCCGCGAGGCGCGCGGGGGGCGCGGTGCCGGCCGCGCGCTGCTCGATCGCGGCGGCGCCCGGCGGTACGCCGACCGGCAGCGACTGCGCCACCGCGACGCGTGCGGATGCCGAAGCCGCCACGAGCAACGCGATGCCGGACCGCACGAAGGGGGCAAGGGTGGAGTGCATGGGAGCGATTCTACGACGCGGGCCCGCGGGCTCGCCAACCGGAGCGGTCCGTCGGCGACCGGCGCACCCCGTCAGTTGGAGCGCACGAGGGCCACGACTAGCTTTGAAGGTTGCCCCGAGCACGCCCCGCCCCGCATCCCCAGTCGCCCCGCCGTGACCCCGCCGCCCCTGATCCGCAATTTCTGCATCGTCGCCCACATCGACCACGGGAAGTCCACCCTGGCCGACCGCCTCATCGAGGCCACGGGCATGCTGCAGAAGCGCGAGATGAAGGCCCAGGTGCTCGACACGCTCGACCTCGAGCGCGAGCGTGGGATCACGATCAAGCTGAACGCCGTCCGCATGTCGTACGACGCGAAGGACGGCACGACCTACGAGCTCAACCTGATCGACACGCCGGGCCACGTGGACTTCACGTACGAGGTCTCCCGCTCGCTCGCGGCGTGCGAAGGCGCGATCCTCGTGGTGGACGCCTCGCAGGGGATCCAGGCACAGACGCTCTCGAACCTCTTCCTCGCGATGGACGCCGGGCTCGAGATCATCCCGATCCTGAACAAGATCGACCTCCCCGGCGCCGAGCCCGAGAAGCGGCGCCAGGAGGTGGTCGACCTCCTCGGCTGCGACCCCGGGGACATCCTGCTCGTGAGCGCGAAGGAGGGGATCGGCATCCCCGAGCTGCTCGAGGCGGTGGTGAAGCGTGTGCCGCAGCCGAAGGGGAACGTGGACGCGCCCCTCCGCGCGCTCATCTACGATTCGTTCTACGATCGCTACCGCGGGGCGATCCCGAGCGTGCGCGTGGTGGACGGCGTGATCAAGAAGGGCACGCGCATCACCTTCGGTGCCTCGGAGTCGGTGTATGAGGTGGCCGAGGTGGGCTACAACCAGCTCCGGCAGGTGGTGACGCCGCAGCTGACGGCGGGCGAGGTCGGCTTCGTGGTCGCGAACGTGCGCTCGGTGAAGGAGACGCGCGCGGGCGACACGATCTTCGACGCCGACGACAAGGCGCCCGAGCCGCTCCCCGGCTACCAGGCCGTGCGCTCGTTCGTCTTCGCCGGCGTCTACCCCACCGACACGCAGCAGTACGAGGACCTCCGCGACGCGCTCGAGAAGCTCCAGCTGAACGACGCCTCGCTCCAGTACCAGCCCGAGTCCTCCACCGCCCTGGGCTTCGGTTTCCGCTGCGGCTTCCTCGGCCTCCTGCACATGGAGATCGTGCAGGAGCGGCTCGAGCGGGAGTTCGACCTCTCCCTCGTCACCACGGTGCCGAGCGTCGAGTACAAGGTCTACAAGACCGACAACGAGATGGTGCTGGTGGAGAACCCGGCGCTCATGCCCCCGGCCTCCGTGATCGACTACGTCGAGGAGCCGTACGTGAAGGCGCGGATCGTCGTGCCGAGCGACTACATCGGCGTGATCATGACGCTGGGCACCGAGCGGCGCGGCGAGTACAAGGGGATGAGCTACCTCGACACCACGCGCGTCGAGATCGACTGGGAGTTCCCGCTCGCCGAGATCATCCTCGACTTCTTCGACAAGATGAAGTCGCTCACGCGCGGCTACGCCGGCCTCGACTACGAGATGCTCGGCTACCGCCGGAGCGACCTCGTGCGGCTCGACATGCTGATCAACGGCGACCCGATCGATGCCTTCAGCGTGATCACCCACCGCGACAAGGCGTACGAGTGGGGCCGCAAGATCGCCGACAAGCTGAAGGAGCTGATCCCGCGGCAGCTCTTCGAGGTGATCATCCAGGCGGCGATCGGCCAGAAGGTCATCGCGCGCACGACGGTGAAGGCGCTGCGGAAGGACGTGCTGGCCAAGTGCTACGGCGGCGACATCAGCCGGAAGCGCAAGCTCCTCGAGAAGCAGAAGGAGGGGAAGAAGCGGATGAAG
>JAOUHR010000339.1 GCA_029884515.1 Gemmatimonadota bacterium | reverse complement strand
GTCATCGTGGCGGCCGTCAAGGAGGCGACTCCCGGCGGCAACGTCAAGAAGGGCGAGGTGGTGAAAGCCGTGGTGGTCCGGACCGCCAAAGAGCGCCGTCGCCCAGATGGCACCTACATCCGCTTCGATGACAACGCGTGCGTCATCATCGACAACAACCAGCAGCCGCGCGGCACCCGCATCTTCGGGCCGGTGGCCCGCGAGCTGCGCGAGAAGCGCTACATGAAGATCGTGTCGCTCGCTCCCGAGGTGATCTAGAGATGCGCATCCTGACGCAGCGGAAGACCCGCGGCAAGAAGAACGTCACCCGTCACCAGCGGAACGCCGAGCGCTCCGCGATGTACCTCTCGCGCGGCGACACGGTGCGCGTGATGCGGGGCGACGACAAGGGGAAGGAAGGGAAGGTGGTGCGCGTCTACCTGAAGAAGGGGCGCGTGCTGGTGGAAGGCATCAACATCATGAAGAAGCACCAGCGGGCGCGGACGGCGGAGGAGGTGTCGGGCATCATCGACATACCGGTGCCGGTCGCGGTCTCGAACCTGATGCTCATCGACCCGAAGTCGGGGAAGCCCACGCGCATCCGCGCGCGGCTCGACGCCGACGGCACGAAGGAGCGCGTCAGCGCGAAGAGCGGGCAGCCGATCCCGCACAACCGCTGAGCGAGGACTAGCGAATGGCAACGACCAAGACGCAGGGCGAGAAGAAGAAGGGCGGCGGCGGCGCCGAGAAGAAGTCGTCGATGCTGCCCAAGGAGCACGCCGGAGCCGGCAGCAAGGCCCCGACGCCGCGCCTGCACGTCCACTACACCACCACCGTGCGCCCGCGCCTGGCCAAGCAGTTCGGCCTCGGCAACCCGCACGAGATCCCGAACCTCGAGAAGATCACGCTCAACGTCGGCATGGGTGAGGCGATCAAGCAGCCCAAGGTGCTCGACGCCATCGTGGACGAGCTCGCGGTGATCACCGGCCAGAAGCCGGTCCGGACGAAGGCGAAGAAGTCGATCGCCAACTACGGGCAGCGCGAGGGCCAGGAGATCGGCGTGGCGGTGACGCTGCGCGGCGCCCGGATGTGGGAGTTCCTCGACCGCTTCGTGTCGGCGGCGCTCCCGCGGGTGCGCGACTTCCGCGGGCTCAACACGCGCGCCTTCGACGGCCGCGGCAACTACAGCCTCGGCGTCAAGGAGCAGATGATCTTCCCGGAGATCAACTACGACCTCGTCGAGACGATCCACGGGATGGACATCACGTTCGTCACGACCACCAACCGCGATGACATGGCGTTCGCGCTCCTCCGGGAGCTCGGCATGCCGTTCCGCGGCGACGACAAGCCGATCGTCGTCCAGGGCTGAGGAAGAGAGACCACATGGCGAAGAAGAGCACGATCGAGAAGAACGAGCGGCGGAAGCAGATGGTGGCGCGGCAGGCGGCGAAGCGGAAGATGCTCGCCGACGTGGTGCGCAGCCCGAAGGCGACCGACGACGCGAAGCGCACGGCCCAGGTGGCGCTGCAGAAGATGCCGCGCAACGGGGCGAAGGCCCGGATCCGCAACCGCTGCCAGATGAGCGGCCGCAGCCGGGGCTACGTCGCGATGTTCGGGCTGAGCCGGATCGCGTTCCGGGACATGGCATTGCAGGGCTTGATCCCCGGCGTCCGCAAGGCGTCGTGGTAGCAGTGGTGTGAGGTGTGGGGAGTGAGGGGGCCGCCTGTGCAGGCGGCCCAGCGCGCCAGCGATACCCGGCGCGCTCCTCACCCCCCACCCCTCCCACCTGAACTCGGGTGAACCCCGCGGTGCGCTCTGCGCCGCGGTCGTTCCCCATCACATTCCTAATGGTCCGGCTGGCCCGGATACCCTAGGAGACGAGAGTACACCATGAGCATGACTGACCCGATCGCCGATATGCTCACGCGGATCCGCAATGCTGTCGGTTCGAAGCATCGGCGCGTGGACATCCCGGCGTCCAAGATGAAGGTCGAGATCGCCCGGCTCCTCAAGGAGACCAACTTCATCACCGACTACAAGACGTTGGAGACGGAGAATGGGCGGAAGGTGCTGCGTGTCGCGCTCAAGTACGCCGGCGGCACGCCGGTGATCCGCGACCTGCAGCGCGTCTCGACCCCGGGGCTCCGGCACTACGTCGGCGCCACGGAGATCCCGCGTGTGCGCAACGGGCTCGGCGTCGCGATCCTCAGCACCTCCAAGGGGCTGATGACCGACCGCCAGGCGCGTTCCCAGCGCACGGGTGGCGAACTCCTCGCCTACATCTGGTAGGGGAGACCAACCATGTCACGAATCGGAAAGCTCCCCATCGCCGTTCCGGCGGGGGTCACGGTGAAGGTCGAGGGGAACACGGTCTCCGTGAAGGGCCCCAAGGGGGAGCTCTCGCGGACGATCCACCCCGAGATGGCGGTCAAGCTCGACGGCAGCACGCTGACGGTGGCGCGCCCCTCGGACGAGACGGCGCACAAGGCGTTGCACGGACTCTCCCGCACGCTCCTCGCCAACATGGTCGAGGGGTGCGCCAAGGGGTACTCGAAGCAGCTCGAGATCAACGGGGTCGGCTACAAGGCCGAGCCCAAGCCGTTCGGGCTGCAGCTGGCGCTGGGCTACTCGCACCAGGTGCAGTACAAGGCGCCGGTGGGGATCAAGCTCACCGCGCCGCAGCCGACGCAGGTGCTCATCGAGGGTGCGGACAAGGAGAAGGTCGGACAGGTGGCCGCGGAGATCCGCGCGCTCCGTCCCCCCGAGCCCTACAAGGGCAAGGGCATCAAGTACGCAGGCGAGGTCATCCGGCGGAAGGCCGGCAAGGCAGGGGGTAAGTGATGCCGGGCAAGCGTGTACCGAAGGGACGGGATGGACTCCGCGCGCGCCGTCACAAGCGCGTGCGGGCGAAGGTCGCCGGCACGCCCGAGCGGCCGCGCCTCGTCGTGTTCCGTTCATTGAAGCATGTCTCCGTGCAGCTCGTGGACGACGTGCAGCGGAAGACCCTGATGACGGTGACGGATTCCGGGCTGACGGGGAAGAAGACCGAGAAGTCGGTCGGCGTGGGCAAGCGCGTCGCCGAGCAGGCGAAGGCGGCGGGGATCACGAAGGTCGTGTTCGACCGAGGCGGTTACCAGTATCACGGCCGCGTGAAGGCAGTGGCCGAGGGAGCCCGCGAAGGCGGGCTGGAGTTCTAAATGGCTGAACAGACGGGTGGAGCCGGCGGAGCCGGCGGAGCAGGGAATACCGGTGGTGGTTCTGCGCGCAGCGGGCGCGGCGGCGGTGCCGGACGGGGACGTGGCGCAGCGGGTGGGCGCGGCGGGCCTGGCGGCGGGCCTGGCGGCGGGCCTGGCGGCGGGCGCGGCGGGCCGGGTGGCGGGCGCGGCGGGCCGGGTGGCGGGCGCGGTGGCCCGGGCGGCGGACGCGGCGGACGCGATGGCGGCCGCGGCGGCC
>JAOUHR010000338.1 GCA_029884515.1 Gemmatimonadota bacterium | reverse complement strand
GAGCCTCCCGTGCGCCCTCCATCTCCCGGCGGACTCGACTTCGTCGTCGATCCGCCCGCCGGTGGCGCCGGCTTCGCCGGGTTCCCGCCCGGCGTCGTCCCAGTGGTCTGCGCCCGCCCGTCCCCACCGCTCGTCGCGACGGTGGCCGAGGTCTCCGCCGGCACCTTCGTGCTCCCGGAGTCCGATCCCGCCACCGGCGGCGTCGTGGCCGTGCCGCCGAGCAGTCCCATCTTCCACACCACCAGCGCGATCGCGGCCACGCCCCCCGCGCCGCCGAGCACCATCGGCAGCGCGCTCCGCCTGGCCGGCACGGTCCGGCTCGCGCCCCGGCTCGGCGTGGACGCGCGCGTCGCTTCCATCGGTGTGGTCTTGCCGCTCGCGCGGCTCACGCGCGTCGCCGGCATCGGCGCCGTCGCCGCGGCACGGGCCTTCGCGCCCCCCTGCGCGCCGATCACCATCGTCCCCGCCTCGGCCGCCGCCGTGACCGGCATCTCCGCGATCGCCGCTGCGAACTCGCGCCCGAACTGCGCCGCGCTCTGGTAGCGATCGGCGGCCTCCCGCGCGAGCCCCTTGTCCATGATCGCCTGCACCTTCTCCGGCCACGCGACGTCGCCCTTCATCTCGGCGAGCGTCTTCGGCTTGTCCGTCAGCCGCATGATCATCGCCTCCTGCGCCGACTCGGACGGGAAGGGGAGCGCGCCGGTGAGGCAGTTGAACGCGACGAGCGCGAGCGAGTAGATGTCGGAGCGGCCGTCGAGCTTGTCGCCCGCCAGCTGCTCGGGGCTCATGTACTCCGGCGTGCCCACCACCAGGCCCGTCTTCGTCACCTTCTGCGCGTCGCTCGAGCTCGCCTTGGCGATGCCGAAGTCCACGACCTTGACGTGGTCGCTGCCGTCGCGGTTGTGCGCGATCATGATGTTGTCGGGCTTCAGGTCGCGGTGCACGATCCCCGCGTCGTGCGCGACCTGCAATGCGTCGGCCGTCTGGTGCACGATCGACGCGGCGCGCGGCGCCGCGAGTGCCCCCGCCGTCTCGATCAGCGACGTCAAGGACGTCCCCTCGATGAACTCCATCGCGAGGTAGATCATCCCGTCCGGCGTCTCGCCGAAGTCGTAGATGCCGCAGATGTTCGGGTGGCTCAACCGCGACGCGTTGGACGCCTCGCGGTTGAAGCGGGCGATGGCGTCGGGGTCGGTGTTCATCCCGGGGTTCATCACCTTGAGCGCGCTCTTCCGCCCCATCTTCACGTGCTCGGCGAGGTACACCGTTCCCATCCCGCCCTCGCCCAGCTTCTTCAGGATGTGGTAGCGGTCGGCGATGATCGCGCCGAGGAGGTCGGCCTGCGGGTCCGCCGCCCGGAGCGCCGAGCCGTCGCGCGGACAGAAGCGCTCGCTCAGCGGGTACTCGGTGCCGCAGGTCGGGCAGAGCTTCTGGTCGCTCACACGCTCTCCACCCGGATGGTCTGGTCGCCGATGAGCACGCGCTGCCCCGGCTTCACCCGCCGCTCGCCGCGCACGGCGATGGCGATCCCGTTCCGGCTCCCCAGGTCGATCACGATGAACTCCAGGTCCTCACTGCGGATCTCGGCGTGGCGGCCGCTCATCGTCTTATCGTAGGGGAAGATCCAGTCGCCTTCCGTGCGCCCGATCACCACGGTGCGCGCCGGGGAGAGGTGGCAGGCGTCGCGGGCGCTGCCATCGGCGCGGAGCTGCTGCATCACGGCGATGTCGGCGCTCGGCGTCGCGGAGCCGAGGCGTCGCGTGGCATCGGCCTCCGGCGGGTGCGGGCCGGGATAGCCGAGCCGGCGGAATCGCAGGAGCTGCGAACCGACGAGCACCGTGTCGCCGTCCTGCAGCTTGTAGGGCGCGTCGGTGAAGAGCCAGGTGCCGTTGCGCGAACCCAGGTCGCGCACGAAGAGCTGCCCGTCGCGGAGCGAGAGCTGCGCGTGCACCGGGCTCATGTACGCGTCGTCGGGGAACTTGAGCTCGCCGTCGGCGCGGCCCACGGTGCACTCGGGTCCGGGGAGCGTCTCCGTGCGCGTGACGGTGCCGGTGACGTCGAGGATGGCGATCCTGGGCCCGCTCGCCGTGCTCACCGCGCTGAAGGCGGCCGTGCCCGAGACGGGCGTGGGCGGGGCGGAACTCATGGCGACGCGCGCGCCGCAGCGGGCGCAGAAGATGTCCGCGCCGGGCGTGACGGGGTTGCCGCACGAGGCGCAGAGCGCGGACGAGGTGACGGGCGCCGGGTCGCCGAGGGCGACACGGCCGCCGCACTTCGGGCAGAAGGGGAGCGACGGGTCGATCGGCGTGGAGCAGTAGCGGCAGGGGGTCTTGCCGCCGGGCGTCCTGGCTCCCGCTGGGGCGGCGGGCGCGTCCTCGCGGCCGCTCCCCCCCTTGGCCGAGACGCGCGTGGGCGGCACGCCGAACTTCGCCGACGAGTCCCCGTGCAGCACCCCGCCGACGGTCTGGTCGAGCGCGGCACCGGCGCGGCTTGGCGAGCCGCCCACCGGCTTGCCGCAGTCCACGCAAAACTTCGCAGCGGGGTCGTTCTCACGACCGCAGAACACGCAGCTGGTCAAGGCGATACGGGGTTCGGGGGAGGGACTTGGCGAATATACGGCGACCAACAGGCCGACGGGAGGCGCGCGGGCCCGTGTCGCGGGCGTGCGAGGGGTCCCGCCGCTCGATAGACTATCCGCGATGCCGAGGGTGACGGATGGTCTGGCGGCGCGCCTCGTGCGCGCATCGTTCCTGCTCGCGCTCGCGGCGACCGCGGGGCGCGCGCAGGCGCGGCCCGACCTCCCGTGGCGGACCATCACCACCGCCCACTTCCGCGTGCACTTCACGCCTGCGCTCGAGCCCCTCGCGCGCCGCAGTGCGCGCAACGCGGAGCTCGCGTGGACCGAGCTCGCGAGCGTGCTCGTCGCGCCGCGCACGATGGTGGACCTCGTGGTCGCCGACAACGCGGACTACGCGAATGGCTTCGCGACCCCGTTCCCCTCGAACCGCATCGTGATCTACGCGCGGCCGCCGGTGGAGGACCTGGCGCTCCGCAACCATCCCGACTGGAACAAGGCGCTCATCACGCACGAGCTGACGCACGTCTTCCACCTCGACCGGGCACGCGGCTGGTGGGCCCTCGCGCGCGGCGTGTTCGGCCGCGCGGCCCCCTTCTTCCCGAACACCTACGCCCCCGCCTGGATCACCGAGGGGCTCGCGGTGCACTTCGAGACGCGCTTCGGCGAGGGGGGCGGCCGGCTCGCGAGCACCGAGTTCCCGGCGCTCGTGCGCGCCGCCGCGCTCGACGGCACGGTGCCGGCACTCGACGCGCTCTCGCTCGCCGCGCCGCGCTTCCCGCGCGGCAACGTCGCCTACCTGTACGGCGGATTCGCGATGGACCGCACGGACCCGCGGCAGGTGCGCACGTACGTGGAGCTGG
>JAOUHR010000337.1 GCA_029884515.1 Gemmatimonadota bacterium | reverse complement strand
CGTGGGCGTGCGCGCGGTGCAGGTGAAGATGCTGCCCTTCGACAACAAGTCGGAGTTCCAGGTGGTGCTCGACCTACCGGAGGGCACGACGCTCGAGACGACCGCCGCGGCGGCCGAGGAGGTCGCACGCTTCCTGCGGACGGTGCCCGAAGTGCGGAGCACCGAGGTGTACGCGGGGACGGCGGCGCCCTTCAACTTCAACGGACTCGTTCGCCATTACTTCCTGCGCCGCGGTGCGAACGTCGCGGACGTGCAGGTGAACCTCCTGCCCAAGGGCGACCGCTCGCGGCAGAGCCACGCGATCGCGGTCGCGGTGCGTCCCGGTGTGCTGGAGATCGCCGAGCGTTTCGGCGCCTCGGCGAAGGTGGCCGAGATCCCGCCGGGGCCGCCGGTGCTCTCGACGCTGGTGGCCGAAGTGTACGCGGGGGACGACAGTACGCGACTCGAAGCGGCGAAGCGGGTGCGCGAGGTGTTCCTCGCGACGCCGGGTGTGGTGGACGTGGACTGGACGGTGGAGGACGCGCAGGCGCGACGCACCTTCCGCGTGGACCGGGCGCGCGCCGCGGCCGCCGGGGCGAACGTGGAGCAGATCACGCAGACGCTCTACCTCGCGCTCTCCGGTGCGCCGGCCGGCATGGTGGCATCATCGACGGCGCGCGAGGCGACGACCATCGTGCCGCGCCTGCCGGAGACCTCAAGATCTTCCATGGAAGCGTTGCTCGCGGTGCCCGTCGCCACGTCGCAGGGCCCGCAGCCGCTCGCGCGGTTCGTGACCGTGGTGCCAGGCGTGCGCGAGAGTGCGCGCGTGCGGAAGGATCAGCGCGCGGCGATCTACGTGACCGGGGATGTCGCCGGCGAGATCGAGGCGCCCGTCTATGCGATCATGGCGATGAACGCCGCGCTCGACACCATCACGGTGCACGGCGCGGCGATCAACCGCTACAACGCGGTGCCGCCGGCGACGCTGGACGAGGTCGCCGTGAAATGGGATGGAGAGTGGCAGGTGACCATCGAGGTCTTCCGCGACCTCGGCATCGCCTTCGCCATAGTGCTCCTCCTCATCTATGTGCTCGTGGTCGGCTGGTTCCAGTCGTTCACGATCCCGCTGGTGATCATGGCGCCCATCCCGCTCACGCTCGTGGGCATCCTGCCGGGGCATGCGCTCACCGGCGCCTTCTTCACCGCGACGTCGATGATCGGGATGATCGCGCTGGCGGGGATCATCGTGCGCAACTCGATCCTGCTGGTGGACTTCATCCAGCTCGCCGAGGCGCGCGGACGCACGCTGCGCGAGGCGGTGCTCGAGGCAGGGGCCGTCCGCTTCCGGCCGATCGCCCTCACGGCAGCGGCCGTGGTGGTCGGCGGGCTGGTGATGGTGCTCGACCCGATCTTCCAGGGCCTGGCGGTCGCGCTGATGAGCGGCGCGGTGGTGGCCACCCTGCTCACGATGGTCGTCGTGCCGCTGCTCTACTGGGAGCTGCGCCGCCGCCAGACCACGCCCCTGGAGGGCTGACCATGAAACTGTTCATGATGATGTATGGCGGACCGTCACCGGCGCGCCTCGCGGCCATCCTCGAGCGCCACGGGATGCATGAGTACACGTCGTTCAGCGGGGGGCAGGGCTCCGGCCGCACCGGGAAGCGCGAGGGCAGTCGCGCCTGGCCCGGCGAGACAACGGTGACCGTGAGCGTGGTGCCCGCCGAACACGCCGACGCCCTCGCCGCCGCGCTCGAGCAGGAGGCCGAGGCCCTTCCGGCGGGCGAGCGCCTGCATCTCGCCGTCCTTCCCACCGATCGATTCTTCTAGGAGACCTTCCATGTGCGATGACAAGATCATCCGCCGCTTCGCCGGCACCTTCGTCCTGCTCTCCCTCGTCCTTGGCTGGTGGGTGCACCCCGCCTGGTTCCTCTTCACCGCGTTCGTGGGCATGAACCTGCTGCAGTCGAGCTTCACGGCGTTCTGTCCGCTGGAGCGGATCCTGGGTCGTCTCGGGCTCGCCGGCTGCCGCGCACGATAAGTTCAATACCATGTCGACCTATCACGCCACCGTGCGTTGGGCCCGCGGCGCCGACGCGTTCACCGGATATCACTACAGCCGCGGTCACGAGTGGGCCTTCGACGGAGGGGTTGTCGTCCCCGCGTCGGCATCGCCGCATGTGGTGCGGGCGCCCTGGTCGGTCGAGGCCGCCGTGGATCCCGAGGAGGCGTTCGTCGCCGCACTCTCGAGCTGCCACATGCTCTTCTTCCTCGCCTTCGCGGCGAAGGCCGGGTACATCGTGGATGCGTACGACGACCCCGCGACCGGTGACCTCGCGAAGAACGCAAGGGGGAAGGAGGTCATGACGCGCGTGGTGCTGCATCCGCAGGTCACGTTCCACGGACGCGCGCCGTCGGCCGAGGAGTACGCGGCGCTGCATCACCACGCGCACGAGGAGTGCTACATCGCGAACTCGGTGCACAGCGAGGTGCTGGTGGAACCGACGATGAGCGTGGCTCCCGGCAGCTGATTGTGCGAAGATTCGCGGCGCGGGTGCCGGTGCACCCGTGCCGTGCGAACCTCCACACCCCGGGACCCATGCGCTTCCTCACCTCGATCTCCGCCCTGCTCCTCGCCGCGCCGCTCCTGGCGCAGCAGCCCGGCACGCGCCCCCCGCGCCAGGCGGTGCCGTTGGATTCCGCCCGCGCCGCGATGCTCTACGTGAGCGACCGCCCCGAGGACCATCCGCAGGCCAACTTCGCCCAGCAGGTCACCGCGAAGGCGCGCACCGACAGCATCTTCGCGGCGCGCAGCAAGGGCGTGATGAGGTACGAGAAGACCTCGTACACGAGCCGCCTCGACGGGTTCACGGTCCCGGTGTACGTGTTCTCGCCGCTCACGACGCGCGGCGCCAGGGCGCATGCGGCGATCGTCTGGGTGCACGGCGGCGTGCACGGCAATTGGGACCAGAACTACCTCCCCTTCATCATCGAGGCCGTCGAGCGCGGTTACGTGATCGTGGCGCCCGAGTACCGCGGGTCCACCGGCTATGGCGCCGCGCACTACAACGCGATCGACTACGGCGGCAAGGAGCTCGACGACGTGGAGGACGCGGTGGACTTCCTCACCGCGCGGCCCGAGGTGGACCCGGCGCGCATCGGCATCATGGGGTGGAGCCACGGCGGCTTCATCACGTCGCACCTGATGATGCGGGGCGCCAAGGCGCGCTTCGTGGCCGGCGCGGCCATCGTCCCGACCACGAACCTCATCTTCCGCCTCTCATACAAGGGACCCGGTTACCAGCGCAGCTTCTCCACGCAGTCGGGGATCCGGGGCCTGCCGTTCGAGCAGCGCGAGGAGTACCTCAAGCGCTCGCCCTACTACCACGTGGACAGCCTGCTCCGTCCGCTCCTCGTGCACGTCGCGACGAATGACGAGGACGCCGACTTCGTGGAGCAGCAGCCCTTCATC
>JAOUHR010000336.1 GCA_029884515.1 Gemmatimonadota bacterium | reverse complement strand
CGCCGCGCTCCGCTACCCGAACTTCTCCCGCTACATCATTTGCCTCTTCTGCTTCACCCTGGGCATCCAGATCCAGGGCACGGTGGTGGGGTGGCAGATCTACGACCTCACGAAGGATCCGCTCGCGCTCGGCCTGATCGGGCTGGCGGAAGCGCTGCCGGCGCTCAGCACCGCGCTCTACGCGGGCCACGTCGCCGACCTGCGCGACCGCCGGCGCATCGCACTCGTCGCGCTCAGCGTGCTCGTGCTCTGCAGTCTCGCGCTCTGGTTCCTTGCCGGTCCGCACGTCGTCGGTGTCGAGCTCGTGCACGAGTCGCGGCTCACCGCGATCTACGGTGTGATCGTGGTGAGCGGCGTGGCACGCGCCTTCCTGCAGCCGGCGCGGCAGGCGCTCTCGGCGGAGCTCGTGCCCCGTGCGCTCTACACCAACGCGATCACCTGGCGCACCGGCTCGTGGCAGCTCGCCTCCGTGATGGGGCCCGCGATCGGCGGTCTGCTCTACGCACTCGGTGGCTCGCCGCTCGCCTATGCGGTGGACGCGGTGCTCATGGTGACGGCGGTGACGGTCATGGTGTCGATCCGGCACCGGTCACCCATCCGCGTGGCGACGGGCGACAGCGTGCTCACGTCCGTGTCCGGCGGGGTGCGGTTCGTGATGGGCGAACCGCTGATCCTCGGCGCGCTCACCCTCGACCTCTTCTCGGTGCTCTTCGGCGGTGCAGTGGCGCTGCTGCCGATCTTCGCTGCCGAGATCCTGCACGTGGGGCCGACCGGCCTCGGCATCCTGCGCGCGGCGCCGGCCGCGGGAGCGGTGCTCACCACCACGCTCCTTGCCCGCAACCGCGACTTCGATCGCAGCGGCCACGTGCTGCTCGCAGCGGTCGCAGGGTTCGGCACGTGCATGGTCCTCTTCGGCCTCTCGACCAGCTTCTACCTCAGCGTCGCGTTGCTCCTCGTGAGCGGGATGTGCGACATGGTGAGCGTCGTGATCCGGAGCACGCTCCTCCAGTCGCGCACGCCGGAGGCGCTGCTCGGCCGGGTCTCCGCGGTGAACCTCATCTTCGTGGGGTCGTCGAACGAGATCGGCGCCTTCGAGTCGGGTGTCACCGCCCGCTGGTGGGGCACCTCGCGCAGCGTGGTGATCGGCGGGCTCGCCACGCTCGGCGTCGTGGGCGCCGTCGCCTGGCTGGTGCCGAGCCTGCGGCGGATGGGGCGGATGATGCCGGACGAGGCCGACGTGCTTGTCGCACAGGCCGTGGCGCCGCATCCTTCGACGCCATGACCTCCGCCGCCACGCCCCGCAAGGGCAAGCCGTTCGACCGCTCGATCGTGGAGGGCCCGATCCTCGGCGCCGTCTGGAAGATCGCGTGGCCGACCGTGCTCCAGAACGTGATCGGCGGCCTGCAGGGGATCGTGGACCACGCGATGGTCGGCCGCTACGTGGGGTTCACCGGGAATGCCGCGGTGGGCGTCTCGTTCCAGATCTTCCTCGTGGTGATCGTCTTCGTGATGTCCATCTACACGGGGATGGGCGTGCTCGTCGCGCGCTTCGCGGGGGCCAATGATCCCGAGGCGGTGAACCGGACGGTCTTCCAGGCATTCCTCGCCTCCGTCGCGCTCTCGATCCTCGTGCTCGCACCCGTGGGCTGGTTCCTCTCGCCCAAGCTGCTCGACCTCGTGAACGCCGCGCCCGAGGTGCAGCGGGAAGCGTTGCCGTACCTCCGCACGATGTTCCTCGGCGGGTTCGGCATGATGCTCTTCTTCATGCTGGGCGGCGCACTCCGCGCGGCGGGGGACGCGCAGACGGGCATGCGCCTCGGCATCGCGATGACGGCGCTCAATGTGGTGCTCAACATCATCTTCATCCGCGGCTTCGGCCCCATCCCCGCGTTCGGCGTGATGGGCGCGGCGCTCGGCACCGTGATCGCCGGCCTGATGGTGAGCTGTTACGCCATCTGGCGGATCTTCGGCGGGCACCTCGTGATCCAGTGGCAGCGCGGCATGGACATGCGCTGGGACTGGACCATCGTGAAGCAGCTGTTCCGCTTCGGGCTGCCGGCCGGACTGCAGGGCATCGCGATGAACGTCGGCGGCGTCTTCCTGCTGCGGTTCATCGGCTCGCTCCCCTACAGCGCGGAATCGCAGGCGGCGTACGCAGTGGGCTACTCCGAGCTGTTCTCGTTCATCACGTGGACGAGTGTCGGGCTCATGGGCGCGGCGGCCGCCGTGGCCGGCCAGAACCTCGGGGCGGGGAAGCCGGAGCGAACCGAGCGGGCCGTGCAGCTCGCCTCACGCCTCGGGCTCGGCATCGCCGTGACGATCGGCCTGCTCTTCCTCACGATCCCGGCCTTCCTCTTTGGCTTGTTCGGCCTCACGGAACCGATCGTCCTCGGCCTCGGTACCGAACTCCTGCGGTGGCTGAGCGTCTCCGGTCTCTTCATCACGGTGGCTCTCACCTACACCGGCGGGCTGACGGGCACGGGTGACACCAAGGGGCCGCTCTACATCTCGCTCGTCTCGCAGATCGTGATCCCGCTGGGGATGCTCACCCTGCTCCAGATGACACGTCCGCTCGTCGCGTCGGACGTGTGGCTCGCGATCCTGCTGGGCCACACGATGCGGGCGACGCTCAGCGTGTTGCGCTTCCGCGCCGGCAAGTGGCGGGACATCCGGATCGAGCGGCCGGCGACAGCGTGACGGGCCCGTCGCGGGTCCACACCCTCTCCAAGTCCGACTTCAAGCTCGCCCGCACCTGCGCGGCCAAGCTCTACTACCGCGAGCTCAAGTACCCGGACAACACCGCTGAGGACGAGTACCTCGCCTTCCTCGCCGAGGGCGGGTACATGGTCGAGGTGCTCGCGAAACAGCTCTTCCCCGAGGGCGTCACCCTCGACTACGGCCGCGACAGCGCCACCGATGCGGCCGAGACGTTGCGCCACCTGCGCGCGCCGGACGACGTGACGCTCTTCGAGGCGACGCTGCTCGAGGGGCGCCGACTCGCGCGCGTGGACATCCTGCGGAAGACGTCGCGCGGGTTCGACCTCTACGAGGTGAAGTCCTCGAGCTTCGATCCGGAGGACGCCGGCAAGCGCGTCGAGAAGACCGGCAGTCCGTTCCGGAGCCTGAGGAAGCCGTTCGGCATCGCCAGTGCCTGGCGCGAGTATCTCGAGGATGTGACCTACCAGGTCGCGATCCTGTGCGACCTGTTCCCGGGCGTACCCGTGCGACCATACCTCATCCTGATGGACAAGGGAAAGGTCGCGGCGCACGACGGGATGCCCGCGTGGTTCAAGATCGTGCGGCGCGAGGACGGCCGTCTCCACTCGGCCGAATTCATCGGGGACCCCGAGCTCGCGCGCCGTGACCCGCTCACGATCGGTCTCGACGTGAGCGCGGAAGTGGAGGAACTCGAACCCGAGGTGCGCGCGGCGACGGAGGAATACGTGGCGTCGCTGGTG
>JAOUHR010000335.1 GCA_029884515.1 Gemmatimonadota bacterium | reverse complement strand
TCCTCACCGAGACGGCGAGCGCGCGACTCGCCTCGCCGGTGACCGTCCCCTTCGCGCAGCTCGGCACCGGCCGCGGCTACGACGCGCGCGTGGCAACCTGGAACTACCCCGCTGTCTGGAAGGGCGGCAGCTGGGGGATCGGCGACATCGTCTCGTACCAGGTGAGCGCGTCGTGGGCGCTGCTGGCCGAGGCCGCGCGCGATCGGCGCGCCTGGCTCCTGAGCTACGCTGCGATGGGTGATCGCGCGCTCGACTTGGAGCGTCCCTGGACCACCACGCCGGTGCCCGCGGCGTTCGTCATCCCGAAGGCGCAGCGCGACCCCGCGGCGCTGCAGCGGTTGCTCTGGACGCTGCAACACGGCCAGGTAGAGGTCTACGAGAGCGTGCCGGCCGGAAACTACCTCGTCCCCACGGCGCAGCCCTTCGGCTCGTACGCCAAGGCGCTGCTCGAGCGCCAGCAGTATCCGAATCTCTCGGAGTATCCGGGCGGGCCTCCCAAGCGGCCGTACGACGTCACGGCGCACACCCTGCCCCTCCTCTTCGGCGTGGACGTGCAGGCCCTCACCGCGCCGAGCCTCGCGCTCGGCGCCCGGGTCGCCGCGGTGCCTGAGCCGACGTTCAGCGTTGCCGGCCTCAGCAACGCGAACGGGAAGCGTGTCGCCATCTACCAGAGCTACAACGCCTCGATGGACGAGGGGTGGACGCGGTGGGTGTTCGACGCGTTCCATGTTCGCTTCACCACGGTGCACGATCGCGACGTGCGCGCGGGCGACCTCCGCCGGCGCTTCGACGTGGTGATCCTCCCCGACCAGGGCGCGGCGCAACTGCGCCGCGGACTCAGCGCGCCGTATCCGGACTCGCTGCGCGGCGGCCTCGGCGACGAGGGCGCGTCCGCACTGCGCGCGTTCGTCGAGGCGGGCGGCACGCTGCTCGCGTTCAATGATGCGAGCGAATACGCGATCGAGGCGTTCGCACTCCCGGTGAAGAACGTGCTCGCCGGCACCCGCAGCACGGACTTCTACGCGCCGGGCTCGATCCTCGGTGTGGAGGTCGTGCCGGGCAGCCCGATCGCGGCGACGTTCACCGCCCCGGTGCCCGCCGTCTGGTTCGAGGACAGCCCGGCGTTCGAGATCACCGACGCGTCGCGGGCCACGGCGGTGCTCCGCTACCAGGCCGACGGTGACCCGCTCCTCTCGGGCTGGCTGCTCGGCGGCAAGCTGCTGAACGGCAAGTCGGCGCTCGTGGACGTGTCGCTCGGCCAGGGGCACGTGGTGCTCTACGGGTTCCGGCCACAGTACCGCGCGCAGACCAACGCGACCTTCCCGCTGATCTGGTCGGCGATCCTGCGCTGACGGGGACGCAGGTCCGGGGAACGCCAGGCTGAGCCGATGGTGGGCGCGCGCCGGTACGGCGCGCGCTGGCGCGTTGCACGCCCGCCGACCACCTTGGCGCTATGCGACGTCTCCCCCGCTCCTACCGACGGCTTCTCCTGCTCATCAGCTCGCTTCCGCTGGTGCTGATGGGATTGGCCGCCGTGTATTGGACCGGCATGCGCCACCTCGAGCACCAGGAGCGCTCCGTTGGGGAGAGCCTGCAGTGGGCGGCGGCGACGATGACCACCACCGGCTACGGCCGCGATGTCACCTGGAACAGCCCGGCGATGCAGGTGTTCGTGATCTTCGCCGAGTTCGCGGGCGTGATGCTGATCTTCCTCGTCTTCCCCGTGTTCATCATCCCATTCTTCGAGGAGCGGTTCGACGCGCGGTTGGCGACGGCGCTCCCGGACCTCAGGGGACACGTGCTCGTGTACCGGTACGGTCCGGCGGTGACGACGCTCATCGACGCGCTCGACGAGAAAGGCGTGCCGGTGGTGATCTTCGAGGAGGACGAGGCGAGCGCGCGGCGCCTGCAGGAGCGCGGCCGCACGGTGGTGCTCGGCAACCTCGAGGACGACGACCCCGACCTCACGAGCCTGACAGAAGCCAAGGCGCTCGTGTTGAACGGCGACGACGACGACAACGCCGCGATGGCGCTCAGCGCGCGCTACCACGGCTTCAAGGGGAAGATCATCGCGCGGGTGGAGAACCCGCATCGCCGGCCCCCGATGTTGCGCGCCGGCGCGTCGGTGGTGTTCACGCCCGAGCACGTGCTCGCCGCCGTGATCGCGGCGCGGGCGAGCGTGAAGATCGGTCCGCGGGTCGAGGGCGTCCGCCAGCTCGTCGGCCACCTCGCGGTGGCCGAGTTGCGGGTGGGCGCCACGAGCCCGCTCGCGGGCAAGTCGATCCGGGAGATGGGGATCCGCTCGTCCACCGGCGCGTCGATCGTGGGGCTCTGGGTCGGGGGCGAGGTGGTGCGGCACCCCACGGCGAGCCAGGTGCTCGAGGCCGGGATGATCCTCGTGGCCGTGGGGAGCACGGAAGCGATCGAACGCCTCGGGGCGCTCGCCACGCCGGTGCGGCGGCCGGGGCCCTTCGTGGTCCTCGGCTACGACGACCTGGGCAAGAAGGTCGTCGAGTTCCTGCGCGAGGCGGAAGAAGAGGTCGTCGTACTGCACCCCGTGGCCGAGCCGGGCGCCGACCTCGTGGGGGACCCGCTCAGCCCCGAGTTGCTGCAGCAGGCCAACGTCGCGGACGCGCAAGCGGTGATCCTCACGCTCGAGAGCGACAGTGCGACGCTCTTCGCCGCGGCCGTCGTGCGCAGCATCGCACCGGACGAGGTGATCATCGCCGGCGTGAGCCGCGCACAGAACGTGGCGCGCATCCACCGGGCGGGCGCCGACTTCGCGCCTTCACTCAGCGAGGTGGCGGGCCAGTTCCTCGCCTTCCATATCCTCGGGCAACGTTCAGTGCTGCTGGAGGCGGAGATCCGGATCGAGGCGACAGCTGCCGGCGACCTCGCCGGTCGACGGCTCGACTGGAACACGATCCATCGCCGCACCCAGTGCGTGGTGGTCGCCGTCGAGCGCGGGAACGAGGTGCTGGTGGAGTTCAGTGGCGAGTTCACCGTCCAGCCGGGGGACATCGTGCACGTCAGCGGCACGAGCGAGATGCTCCTCGACTATCACCGGCAGTTCCCCAACACCGTGCTCAATTCGTCGTCGAGGCTCGCCGCCGTCTGACGCGCGGCGGGCGCGCGGCGCCGCGGCGCCGCGCCACTCTCGCGCCGCGCGGCGCTACGGCTTCTCCCTCTTCTCGAAGAGCTTCTCCCAGGCGCGCCGCATGGCCAATGCACCCTGCCAACCGGTCTTGTGCGCTGTCGTCCAGAGGCCGGCGGCGATGCCCGTCAACTCGAAGATCCCAGCGCCGATCATCGCGCCGACACCGCTCATCGTCACGTCGATGAACCGCAGCTCCCGGCTCAGCCGGACTTCCGCGGCCATGGGGTGCCCTGAGTGAGAGTGCTCTGCCTATAGTGCCCCGCCACCCCCCGTGGCCACAAGGATCGGCGCGCTTACCGCGA
>JAOUHR010000022.1 GCA_029884515.1 Gemmatimonadota bacterium | reverse complement strand
GTTTGACAACTTCGTGATCGCACCGGGGCGTTCCCCGATCCGCCGGCTCCTCAACCCGGAGCCGATGCAGATCGACGCGATCATCGTGCAGGCCGACAACCAGGCAGCGCTCATCGAGGCGCAGGAGCGCGTGCGCGCGGTCATGCGGACGCGGCACAGGTTGCGCCCAGGAGTGAATGACGACTTCACCCTCGAGACCTCGGCCAGCGCACTCGCATTCTGGGACAAGATCGAGGGTTACCTCGTGATCGCGGGCGTGGCCCTCCCGGCGATCGGCCTGGTGGTGGGAGCGATCGTCATCATGAACATCATGCTCGTCGCGGTCGCCGAGCGGACGCACGAGATCGGCATCCGGAAGGCGCTGGGCGCCAAGCGACGCGACATCCTCGCGCAGTTCATCGTCGAGTCCGCCACGCTCAGCACCCTGGGCGCGATCTTCGGCATCGCGCTCGGGATCGGCCTCGCACAGCTGATCGCGGCGCTCACGCCACTGCCGGCGAGCGTGGCGCCCTGGTCCATCGTGGTCGGTGTGCTCGTCGGTGGCGGCGTCGGCGTCATCTCCGGCGTCTATCCGGCGAGCCGGGCGTCCCTGCTCGACCCCGTCGCCGCCCTGCGGCAGGAGTGAGGACGGTGCGCCTCTCCCTCTCCTCCCGGCTCTACCAGATCACCGAGGGCGTGCGGATCGCCGTCGAGGCGATCATCGGCAACAAGGTGCGCGCGGGCCTCACGATCCTGGGCGTTGCGGTGGGCGTCTTCGTGGTCGTCGTGATCTCGGCCGCGGTGCACGGCATCAACCAGAGCGTGGCCCAGGACTTCGAGTCCACAGGACCGACCACCTTCTTCGTCTCGCGCTACCCGATCGTCTTCGAGGCCTGCGACGGCACCGAGGACACCTGCACCTGGCTCCGCAACCCGCCCATCTCCTGGGGGGACATCGCGGTGCTCGAGCGGCTGGAGAACGCCGCCGCGGTCGGCGTGCAGATGCGCTGGAGCGCCGCCTTCAAGTATCGCGACAAGTTCCTGCCTTCCGCGCCGATCGAGGGCTACTCGGCGAACTGGGCGATGTTCGGCGCGCCAGACATGCAGCCGGGCGGCCGCGTGTTCACGGAGCAGGAGGTGCGGGGCGCGGCCCGCGTGATGGTGCTCAACACCACGGCCGCCGAGCGGCTCTTCGGCGACTCCGATCCACTGGACAAGAGCGTCGCGGTGAATGGCACGCCCTTCCGCGTGATCGGCGTCTACAAGGACAACGCGAGCTTCCTGTCAGGCGGCGATTCCCCGAAGGGCGTGGTGCCGGTGACGGCGCTCCAGCGCGCGCTCAACGTGCGCCGCTCCGACATGGGTGTGGTGGTCAAGCCGCGCGCCGACGTGCCGCGCGACGTGATGATCGACGACGTGACGGCCGCCCTCCGCGCAGTGCGCGGCCTGCGCCCCAACCAGGAATCCAACTTCGCCGTCATCACGCAGGACAAGCTGAAGGAGACGTACGACAGCATCTTCGGGATGTTCTTCCTCGTGATGATCGCCCTCTCCGCGGTGGGCCTCATCGTCGGCGGCGTGGGGGTGGTGGCGATCATGATGATCTCCGTCACCGAGCGCACCCGCGAGATCGGCGTGCGGAAGGCGCTCGGCGCGACCCGCGCCACCATCCTGTTCCAGTTCCTCGTGGAGGCGGTGACGCTCACCGGGATCGGGGCGATCATCGGGCTGGCCCTCGGGTGGGCCGCGGCGTTCCTGTTGCGCTCCACCACGCCCATCGCGGCCGCGATCCCCCCGCTCGCGGCGGTGGCCGCCCTGGGGGCCAGCGCCGTCACCGGCGTGCTCTTCGGCATGATCCCCGCCGCGCGCGCCTCGAAGCTCGACCCCGTCGAATCGCTCCGGCACGAGTGAGCGAGGCGCCCTAGTGCCCTTCCTCGAGGCCGTCCGGCTCGCACTGCAGACCATCCGGGTCCAGAAGCTCAAGAGCTTCTTCACCCTCCTCGGCGTGATGATCGGCGTGATGTTCCTCATCGCCGTGGTCTCGATCGTGGAGGGGATGGCCGACTACGTGGAGAACGACTTCGCCGCCAAGATCATCGGCGTGAACACGTTCGACGTGCGCCGGTGGCCGAACTTCAACCCGAACGAGGACGACGAGGACTGGCGGGAGCTGATGCGCCGGCCGCGCCTCCACGAGAACGACGCGCAGCTGGTGCGCGAGACCCTCTCGGCCGACTTCCGGACCGCGATCGTCTCGGAGACGTTCCTCTATGCGAACGCCCCGCAGGTCCGGCCGCGGATGGTGCAGGCCATCGCCACCGAGGCGAGCTACTTCGACATCAAGAAGTTCGCCCTCACGCACGGGCGCGCCTTCGCGCAGCAGGAGGTCAACACCGGCGCCCGCGTGCTGGTGATCGGCGATGAGATCGCACGGTACTACTTCGCCAACCTCGACCCCCTCGGGCGCGAGCTGCGCATCGGGGGCCAACCCTACACCGTCATCGGCGTGATCGAGCCGCAGGGCTCGGTGTTCGGGTTCTCGCTCGACCGGATGGCGATCGCGCCCTACACCTCGCCGCTGGGCCGCGCGATCCGCCCGCGCGGCGACATCGCCTACATCACCGTGCAGGGCCCCACCCGCGAGGTGCTGATGGACGGGATGGAGGCGGTGCGCTCCGCCCTGCGCGGCGCCCGCCGCCTGGGCCCCGGCCGCCCCGACAACTTCGCCCTCGAGACCTCCGACGCCGCCCTCAGCTTCTTCGACGGCATCAAGAGCAAGATGGTGCTCTTCGGCACCGCCCTCCCCGCGATCGGCCTGGTGGTGGGCGCGCTGGTGATCATGAACATCATGCTGGTGGCGGTGGCCGAGCGCACGCACGAGATCGGCATCCGCAAGGCGCTCGGCGCCAAGCGACGCGACATCATGATCCAGTTCCTGATCGAGGCCTCCACGCTCTCGCTCATCGGCGCCGCGATCGGCGTCGCCCTCGGGATCGCGATGTCGCAGACCATCGCGGCGCTCACGCCCCTGCCGGCCTCGGTGGCACCCTGGTCCGTCGTGGCCGCGCTGATCGTGGGCGCCGGAGTCGGGATCGTCGCCGGGATCTATCCGGCGAGCCGCGCCTCGCGGCTCGACCCCATCGCAGCCCTGCGGCAGGAGTAGCGATGCGCTTCTGGGACAAGGTCATGATGAGCCTGGAGGGCGTGGTGATCGCCCTCGACTCGCTCCGCGCCAACAAGGTGCGCGCCGCGCTCACCATCGCCGGCGTCGCCGTGGGCGTGTTCGTGGTGGTCGCGATGGGGGCGACCGTGCACGGCGTGCGCACCTCGTTCCAGTCGGACATGGACGAGTTCGGCACCGCGACCTTCCAGATCCGGCGCCGCAACCCCGGCTTCAACGGCTGCGACCCGAGCGTGGACGACTGCCCCGAGCGCCGCTACCCCGGCGTCTCCCTCGCCGAGTGGCGGGCGGTGCGGCAGCTGCCCGAGGTACAGCACGCGATGGCCTGGCTCTTCGGCAGCGCGACCATCACCTACCGTGGCCGGCAGGTGAAGAGCGTCGGCTACGACGCGCAGAGCACCGAGTGGATCCAGACCGACCAGGCGGACATCTTCCCCGGCCGCACGTTCACCGAGGCGGAGCACGAGGCGGCCGCGCTCGTCGCGCTGGTGAACGAGAAGCTCGCCACCGAGCTCTTCGGCGACTCCGACCCGATCGGCAAGGAGATCGACATCGACGGGCGCCGGTTCACCGTGATCGGGGTGTTCCACACCAAGGCCGGGTTCCTCAAGGCGCTGGATGGCCGCGGCCCCGAGAACCCGCGGGCCGTGATCCCGATGATGACCGCCTACCGCCGGATGGGTGTCTGGCGCCGCAGCATGATGGTGATGGTGCGCCCGAGCGCGACCGTCACGCGCGACGACGCGATGGACGCGGTGACCGCCACGCTCCGCGGCATGCGGGGACTCCGACCGAGCGAACCCAACACGTTCTTCCTCGTCGGGCAGGACAAGATGATGGAGACCTTCGACTCGCTCTTCGGCGCGATCTTCATGGTGGGACTCGGGCTCTCGGCGGTCGGCCTCCTCGTGGGCGGCGTGGGCGTGGTGGCCATCATGATGATCTCGGTCACCGAGCGCACCCGGGAGATCGGCGTGCGCAAGGCGCTCGGCGCCACGCGCGGCACGATCCTCTGGCAGTTCCTCGTGGAGGCGGCCACGCTCACCAGCATCGGCGCGCTGCTCGGCCTGGCCATCGGCGCCGGCCTCGCCTGGGTGGTGCGCGCGAACTCCCCCATCCCGGCGTCGGTGCCGCTGAGCGCCGTGGTGACCTCGCTCGCGGCGGCGGCGCTCACCGGCGTGATCTTCGGCATGCTCCCGGCCACGCGCGCGTCCAGGCTCGACCCCGTGGAAGCGCTCCGCCACGAGTAGCTTTCGGCGTGCGTTACGCCGACGTGGTGCGCATCGCGGTCGCGCAGATCCGCGGGAATCCCCTGCGGACCTTCTTCACCCTGCTGGGCATCATCGTCTCGGTCGCGTTCCTGGTGGCCGTGGTCGCGATCATCCAGGGGATGAACGCCTACGTGCGTGAGAACATCGCCGGCGCGGTGGTGGGCACCAATGCGTTCCAGGTGCGGCGCACGCCCATCCAGGTGGGCTTCTTCGACGACGAGGGCTGGGCGAAGGTCCAGCGCCGGCCGCGGATCACCCTGCGCGACGCCGAGGCCGTGCGCACCGCGCTCCCCGAGGCCGATGCCGTCGCCGTGCAGACCGGCTGGCCCACGCCGTCCAGCGACATCTTCTGGCGTGGCCGCGAGGTCGGGAACGTCCTCGTCTTCGGCATCACCCCCGAGTACCAGGTGGTGCAGGACTACCGGGTCGCGAAGGGCCGCGCGATGAGCAGCGTGGACGTCTCGCAGCGGATGCCCGTGGTGGTGCTCGGCGCCGAGGTGGCCGACCGGCTCTTCGAGAACGTGGACCCGATCGGCCAGGAGATCCGCGTGGCCGGGGAGCGGTTCACGGTGATCGGGGTGAACGAGCCGAAGGGCCGCGTGCTCGGGCAGTCGTTCGACTCGTTCGTGCTCCTCCCGTTGCCGCGGTTCGAGATGCGCTACGGCCGCCGCCTCACCACCACGATCTCGGTCAAGATGAAGGAGGCCGCCGACGTGGCCCCGGCGATGGCCCGCGCCGAGGAGGCGATGCGCCTCTCGCACGGGCTCCGCCCGGCCGAGGGGAACGACTTCTCGATCGAGACGGCCGACGCCCTCGTGGACTTCTGGAAGAGCCTCACCCGCGTGCTCTTCGCCGTGATCCCCGCCGTGGTCGCGATTGGCGTGGTGGTGGGCGGCATCGTGATCATGAACATCATGCTGATGGCGGTGAACGAACGCACGCGGGAGATCGGGATCCGGAAGGCGGTCGGCGCGCGCGCGCGCGACATCGAGCGCCAGTTCCTGGTGGAGACGATCGCCCTCTCCGCCCTGGGTGGCGTGGTGGGCGTGCTCGCCGGCTGGAGCTTCGCCTTCCTCGTCTCGGTGGTCTCGCCGCTGCCGGCGCGGATCACGTGGTGGTCGGTGGCCGTCGCGCTCGCCCTCGGCGCGGGCATCGGCGTCATCTTCGGCGTCTACCCGGCTCGGCGCGCGGCGCGGCTCGATCCGATCACCGCGATGCGGTCGGAGTAGGCGCCATGCGACTCGCCGTGTTCGACCAGTACAAGGAGAACCTCGGCATCGCGATGGAGACGCTGCGCGTGGCCAAGCTGCGCTCGGCGCTCACGATCCTCGGCGTGGTGATCGGCGTGGCCACCGTGATGACGATGGCGTCGCTCGTGGAGGGGCTGCGGGCGCAGATCATCAGCACGGTGGAGATCGCGGGGCCCTCCACGTTCTACGTGGTGAAGGTGTACTCGAGCACGCCGCTCAACCCCGACAA
This sequence comes from Gemmatimonadota bacterium, assembly GCA_029884515.1. GTDB lineage: Bacteria > Gemmatimonadota > Gemmatimonadetes > Gemmatimonadales > Gemmatimonadaceae > Pseudogemmatithrix. The sequence goes on along the minus strand of JAOUHR010000022.1, from coordinate 7,162 downwards.
CCTGCCGGCCTGGGTGCGCATCCGCCCCGACCTCTCGACGGACGAAGCCGAGTTGATCGCCCGCCTGCCGGAGGTGCGGTACGCGGCGCTCTGGGGCCAAACAGCCGCACGGCTCGCCTACCTCGGCGAGCGTACGCAGCTCACCGGCGTGTTCGGCGCGGATGCCGGTTTCACGGAGATCCAAGGGGGCGGCCTCGTGGATGGCCGCTGGTTCACGCGCAACGAGGTGCAGACGGGCGCCAGCGTGGCGGTGGTGCAGGAGGCGTTGGCGCGTCGACTCTATGGCCGGGTGAACCCGATCGGCCGGACCATCCAGGTCGCTGGGCGCCCGATGGAGGTGATCGGGCTCTACGTACCGCCGGAGAACATCTTCGCACCGCCCGGGCAGGAGACCGGCGTGATCCTCCCCTTCCGCCTCCTCGACGCGCAGTTCCGGATCGACAAGACGAACGCGCTCTTCATCCCGGTCAAGCCACGCGACGGCGTGACGGTGGCGCAGGCGCAGGAGGCGGTCACCATCGCGCTCCGAGAGGCGAGGCGCCTTCGTCCGGCGCAGCAGAACTCCTTCGACCTGATCACGCAGGAACAGATCCTCGAGATCTTCAACCAGCTCACCGGCGTCTTCTTCCTCGTGATGATCGTGCTCGCCTCGGTCGCGCTCCTGGTGGGCGGCATCGGGGTGATGGCGATCATGATGGTCTCCGTCACGGACCGCACGCGCGAGATCGGCGTGCGGAAGGCGCTCGGCGCGTCGCGCGGCGACATCCTGGTGCAGTTCCTGATCGAGGCCGCGACGCTCACCGGCATCGGCGGCGGGATCGGGATCGTCGTGGGACTCGGCGCCGGGATGGCGGTCACGCGCCTCCTCGGCATCAGCGCCTCGCCGCCGCTCGGCCTGACCCTCATCGCCGTGGTCGTCTCGGTGGGGATCGGCGTGGTGTTCGGCGTGCTCCCCGCGCGCCGCGCGGCGCAGCTCGACCCGATCGAGGCGCTGCGCTACGAGTGAGGCGCGGCGGCGCGGGCGCGGCGGCGCGCCGTGCGTTCAACTGACCATGATGTACGGGATGCCGCGCTCCTGCGCGCGGCTCACCGCGATGATCAACGCCGGCACCACCTGCACCTGCGGGAGCGTGCCCGCGAGGAGCTCCCTGTGCAGCGCTGCCGCGTCGCCACTCGCTCCAGCGAGCTCGCGCGATAAGCGCAACAGCGAACGGTTGCAGGCGAGCACGTGCACGCCGCGCGCGGCGAGGCCTTCGACCGTGGCGGGACTGCCCGCACGATAGGGGTTCGCGGTCGCGGCGGCTCCGGCCGCGGTCCTCACGCCGAGCCTCACGCCGAGCGCGTACTTGGCCCAGAGCGCGTCGCCGAGCGCGAGCGCGATGGCGCCCCCGTGCACGCCCGCCACGGCGCCGAGCCGCGCATCGGGCACCCTGAAGTCGGAGTTGTAGACATCGAGGAAGTTGAGCATCCGCCGGAAGCCGGGGACATCGGCGAGCGTCCCCGTCTCGACGAAGATCTTGTGCTCCATCTGGGCCGTGGCCTCGAGCCACCGCTCATCGGGCCCCGGCGGCAGGTCCTCCTTCACGGCGGCGTCGAGCGACGTGAACGACGCGGGCACCGCGCCGAGCGCGAAGAGGGCGCCAAGGCGGCCAAGGAAGGAACGGCGGGGCGTGGTCACGGGCGACCTCTGGTGGATGGAAGGGCGGGAGCGGGGCGCGTGCGTGCAGACACGGGTGTGGGCGCCGCAGTGCAACCAGAATGCGCGACCGACTAGCTTTCGCGCAACGCGCGTGCCCCGTCGGGATCGCGCCGCACGCTGCCCGCGCCCGATGCGCGCGCGACGGTACCTCCGACCAGCACAAATGAACTTCGACTCCCTCGGCCTGGACCCCACGCTCCTGCGTGCGGTCAAAGACCTCGGTTGGCCCAAGCCGACCCCCATCCAGCTCGACGCCATCCCACCGGCCATGGCCGGCCGCGACGTGCTCGCCTGCGCCATGACGGGGAGCGGCAAGACCGCCGCCTTCCTGCTCCCATTGCTCCACCGCCTGCACGACGCCCCGACCCGTGGCACCCGCGCGCTGGTGATCACGCCCACGCGCGAGCTCGCTGCGCAGGTGCACGCCGACCTCCAGGACCTCGCCAAGCACACCGGCCTCACCGGCGCCGCCGTCTTCGGCGGCGTGGGCCTCGGGCCGCAGGAGGCCGCCTTCCGTCGGCAGACCGACGTGATCATCGCGACCCCCGGGCGCCTGCTCGACCACCTCGGCCAGCCGGGCCGGTACGTGGACTTCCGCGCCCTCGAGGTGCTCGTGCTCGACGAGGCGGACCGGATGCTCGACATGGGCTTCCTCCCCGACATCAAGCGCGTGCTCTCGCACCTGCCGAAGAAGCGCCAGACCTTCTTCTTCAGCGCCACGTTGCCGCCGCCGATCGTCGCGCTCTCGCGCGAGATGCTGCACGACGCCGCGCGCATCAACGTGGAGCGCGTGAGCACGCCCGCCGTGGGCATCGAGCAGGCGCTCTACCCCGTGCCCGAGGCGCTCAAGGCCGACCTCTTCATCGCGCTCGTCAAGTCGGACACGATCGGCAACGTGATCTGCTTCACGCGCACCAAGCACCGGAGCAACCGGCTCTCCGACGTGCTGACGCGCGCGGGGATCCCGAACGCGCGCATCCATGGCAACCGCAGCCAGGCGCAGCGCACCGAGGCCCTCGCGCACTTCAAGAGCGGGAAGGTGCGGGTGCTCGTCGCCACCGACATCGTGGCGCGCGGCATCGACGTGGAGGCACTCGAGCACGTGGTGAACTTCGACGTGCCGCACGTGCCCGAGGACTACATCCACCGCGTGGGCCGCACGGCGCGCGCCGAGGCCACCGGGGAGGCCTTCACGCTCGTCTCGCCCGAGGAGGAGCAGGACCTGCGCGCCATCGAGAAGGCGATCGGTCGCAAGATCCCGCGACGCATGGTCGAGGGCTTCGACTACAAGCACCGGCCCGCCGAACGGCTGGAGATCCCGATCGCCGAGCGGATCGCGGCGATCCGGGCCCGCAAGGCCGAGGACAGGGCGCGGGCCAAGGCCAAGGCCGCCCGCCGGGAGGCCCATACGGAACGCGAGAGGGAACGGCCGGCTGCTCGGAAGGGCCCCGCAAGTCGGGGCCGGCGCGGGCGTTAGCCGGTCAGGGGCGCGCTGGTCAGGCGCTGCCTGACGCTTGCGGCGGGCGGCGCGGAGATGGGATGGGGCCTTCCGGGCAGATCTCCGGGAGGCCCCGTTGTCATCGGCCGGTCACCCCGCGGGCCCTTCGTGCGGAGCGGACGACCAATGGCCGGGCAGACCTGCTAACGGTTTCCGGTCGACCGGCGTTCATATCAGCGCGGACGGCACTCGCCGCCCGCTACAGTCCACATTCGGAGGAGCGATGCAGGCGATTCGGATCCTGGCGGCAGCGGCACTGGTGTTCGTGGCCTCGACGGCGGCGGCGCAGGGTGGCGGCGGTGGGGGCCAGGGCGGGATGGGGCAGGGCGGCGCGGCACGCATGAACGAGATGCTCTTCAAGGGCATCACGCTCACCGACGCGCAGAAGGCCAAGGTCGACTCGATCCAGGCGCACGCGCGCGAGCAGATGATGTCGATGGACCGTTCGGATCCGGCCGTGCGCGAGAAGATGACCGAGATGCGGGCGAAACAGAACAAGGACATCCGCGAAGTGCTCACCGCAGACCAGCAGGCGATCTTCGACAAGAACCTCGCGGAGATGCCGCAGGGTGGCGGTCGTCGTCCGCCGCCACCGCGCTGACCAGCCGGCGCTGAACCGCAAGCGCTCCGTAGCCGCGCGGCGAGCGCCGCGCCGGCTACGGACGCGCGTCGGTCCTGAGCACCGCGTACTCCACCACGTCGCGGGGCGCGCCGTCCCGGAAGAAGGCACCGCGCCGCGTTCCCTCCGCGCGCATCCCGGCGTGTGCCATCACGCGACCGGACGCCGGGTTCTCGACGAAGTGGTGCGCCTGCACCCGGTGCACCCCCAGCTCGTCGAACGCGAACGCGAGGAGGCGCTTCACCGCCTCGGTCGCGTACCCCTTCCCCCACTCCTCGTGCGCGATCCAGTAGCCGAGTTCGGCGCGCTGGTGCACGAGCGTGAGGTTCAGGCCCACCGCGCCGAGCAGCACGTCATCCGCCGCACGGACGATGGCCCACGTCCCGCGCTTCCCTTCCCGCCACGCCTCGGCGTGCGACGCGATCCAGGGCATGGCCGACCCCGGCGGATACGGGTGCGGGATGGTGAGCGTGTTGCGCGCGATCGCGGGGTCGGCGAGCAGCGCCTCGAGCGGGGGACCGTCCCCGGGGACGAAGGTGCGCAAGCGCAGCCGTTCCGTCTCGAGCGCGGGCTGTTCCGCCGCGAAGAGGGCATCCGGGGATGGCATCGCCGGGAAGATGCGTGAATCGCGGCGCCACGGCGACACCGGTAGATTCCCGGGATGACCGCACCCGTGGACCTCCTGGCGATCGCCGCCCATCGCGACGACGCCGAACTGACCTGCGGCGGCACCCTCGTCAAGCACGCCCGGAAGGGGCATCGCGTGGGGATCCTCGACCTCACGCAGGGCGAGATGGGCTCCCGCGGTTCGGCCGCCATCCGCGAGGCTGAGGCGCAGGCGGCCGCCGAGGTGATGGGCATCGCGGTGCGGCGGAACCTCGGCCTCCCCGACGCCGGCGTCGAGAACACGCCCGCAACGCGCCGGGCGCTGGCCACCGTGATCCGCACCCTCCGCCCGCGCACGGTCATCGCGCCGGCGCCGCGCGGCCGGCACCCCGACCACTGGGTCGCCGCCCAGCTCGTCCGCGACGCCTGCTTCCTCGCCGGCCTCGTCAAGCTCGATCCCGACACACCGCCGCACCGGCCGCACAAGCTCGTCCACACCATCACCTACCGCGAGGACCACGAGAAGCCCACGTTCGTGGTCGACATCAGCGCGGAGTTCGAGGCGAAGCTCGAGGCCATCCGGTGCTACGCCTCGCAGTTCGACGGCGCCACGCAGGCAGGCGAGGTCTACCCGACGGGCGAGTCGCTCTACGACGTGGTGCGGCACCAGGCCGCGCACTACGGCTCGCTCATCCGCTGCCGGTACGGCGAACCCTTCCTCACGCTCGAGACCCTGCGCGCGGACGACCTCCTCGCGCTCGAGGGATCCACCTTTTGAGCACGCCGCGCGAGATCTCCTACCCGACCTACCTCAAGCTCGACCGGCTGCTCGACCTGCAGCACCCGGAGAGCAAGCCGGAGCACCCGGACGAACTGCTCTTCATCGTGGTGCACCAGGCCAGCGAGCTCTGGTTCAAGGTGATCCTGCACGAGTTCGACCGGTTGGTCGACCGGCTTCAGGCGTTCGACACGGAGGGTGCGCTCACCGTGATGCAGCGCATCAACACGCTGGTGGACCTCGTCGCGCACGAACTCTCCGCGCTCGACACGCTCCCCCCGCAGCGGTTCATGCAGTTCCGCGGCTACCTCGGGACCTCCAGCGGCTCGCAGAGCGCGCAGTTCCGCGCGATCGAGGCCACGAGCGGCCTGCGCGACGCGCACTTCATGGCCGCGCTCAAGGAGCACGGCCCGCTCCCCGCGCCGGTGGCGCGCGCCCTCGAGCGGCCCACGTTGCAGGCGCTCTTCCTCGCGCTGCTCGCGCACGAACGCGTGACCCTCGAGGCGATCTACACCGAGCCGGGACACACGCTGCTCCAGATGCTCGCCGAGGCGTTCCTCGCATACGAGCAGGGCTTCGCCCGCTGGCGCTTCCTCCACGTGCAGCTCGTGGAGCGGATCATCGGGCCCGACACGGGGGGCACGGGCGGCACCCTCGGCGCGCGGTATCTGCAGAAGACCATCAGCCAGCGCTTCTTCCCGGAACTCTGGGCCGTGCGCGCCCGGCTCTACGGACGCTGAACGCCCGGTGGCGACCGACCGTAATCGAGCGACGATCCCCTTCACCATCAGCCGACTCCAGACTGTGTCCACTCAAGTCCTCGTCACCCGCCTCCTCCGTTCCCTGGGCGCGCTCGCCGTCGTCAGCTCGCTCCCGTTCGCCGCGGCCGCTCAGGTCGGCACGACGGGTGGCGCGCCGCGCACGGTCTGGCCCGATGAGGGTCCGCGCAGCTGGGCGCCACGCCCGACCGAGACGGAGATCACGGCCAACGACCTCCGCACGCGGCTCTACCAGATCGCGGACGACTCGATGGCGGGGCGGCGCATCGGCGAGCTGGGGAACCTGAAGACCACGGACTACATCGCCCGCGAGTTCCGCCGGCTCGGGCTCAAGCCCGCCGGCGACAGCGGCACCTATTTCCAGGTGCTGCCGTATGGTCCGCTGGGCTTCGACGTCGCGGCGCTGCGCCTCACGGTGGACGGACGTCCGCTCGCCCTGCGCTCCGACTGGGTGCCGATCACGCCCTCGGCCGCGAACGGCCTCACGGGCACGACCGATGTGCGCGGGGTCGCGGTCTTCGCCGGCACCTGGGGCGACACGAGCGTCGCGCTCGATCCCGTGCGATTCCAGGGCAAGGTCGCCGTCTTCCTCGCTGATCCCGCATCCGCCGCGGCCGCGCGCGGCCCCGGCCCGCTCATGAGCTGCGCCGACGTGCCGAACAAGTTCGGGGCGCGCGCCGCTGCCGAGGTCGAGGCGGCGCAGCGGGCGAACCCGGCCGCGGCCGCCCGGCGCGGTCCTGCGCCGGCCGCGCGTGACCGCCGCGCGGAGACCGCGGGCGCCATCGGCGTGCTGGTGATCGGACTCGACTCCCTGAGCGACGCCGCACGCGGCGCCGCATACGCCCCGCGGTCCACGATGCGTCCGGCCGGCATCCCCGGTGAGGCGTCAACCCTGTTCGGCGCCACGATCTCCGATGCCGCGGTGGATCGGATCTTCGGGCGCCCCGCCGCGCGACTGACGGTGGGCACCACCGGCCGCACCATCGCCGCGACCTACACCTATGCGTGGCGGCCGTCCCCGTACGCGGCGCGCAACGTCATCGCGGTGCTCCCCGGCTCCGACCCGGCGCGCGCCGCGGAATACGTGCTCGTGGGCGCGCACAACGACCACGTCGGCACGGCGTCGGCCGGCGTGGACCACGACTCACTGCGCGCCGTGAACGCCGTCACGCGGCGGCAGGGC
>JAOUHR010000334.1 GCA_029884515.1 Gemmatimonadota bacterium | reverse complement strand
AGCCCACGGCGAACCAGTCCGCGTTCCCTTCGTCGTCCCGGCGAACGAGTTGCTGCGCGATCGTGCGCGGCTCGGCGTCGAACATCCGGGCGCCGATGTAGATCGCCTGGTCGTCGTAGAGCACGCGCACTTCCGTGGCGTGTTCCGCGGGCGTGCCTTCCACGGGACGCTGCTGCACGAACCCGCGCGCGACGGATGCCGCGGCCCACGCCGCGTCGTCGAGCCGGCCGTCGATCGTGACGGGTCCGTCGCGATGGAGGGCCGCGACCGACGGTCGTTCGAGTGGTGCAGCGGCGGGAGGTGCGGCGGCCTGCTGCGCGGTCGTGGACGCGGGCAGCAGCATCGCGAGACAGAGCACGCCAGCGAGCGGATCGCGCAACGCCATCTCCTCCGTGACTCGATGTGGCGCACACCGTGCGCGAGGCGACGCCGTGTGCGGAACCCGTGAGCGAGTGCGCGCGAGGCGCCAGAGGGATGATAACCGCCTGCGGCGTCGCGCGGCGGGATCGGGCATGAAAGCGGTGGCGCGGCGGGTGGCGTCGCCCGTGACGTCGAGCCATCGTTGCCGGGTACGATCGGCTGACACCCTCACGGAGTAGCAACGGATGCGACGGTTCCTGCTCGGCCTCGCGATCGTCGGCGGCGCGCATGCCGCACGCGCGCAACCCCCGGCGGACCCCGAGGCACTCAGGCATTCCGTCGAGCAACTCCGCAGCATCGTCGGTCGCTGGAATGTCGAGACCGAGTACCTCGATGACGATGGCAGCGTCGCCCGCGCCGTGCGCGGAACCTACGATTTCACGTGGGTGATCCTCGACAGGGTCATCAGCGGCAAGAGCGAGATCCCGGAACTGCAGCAGGTGGCCGGCATCCTCTTCTACGTGAATACGGCGAAACGCATCATCGAGATGGTCTCGGTGGGAGGCGACGGGCGGCTCTGGGTGATGACCGGCCCGCTCGGTGGCGAGGCGAGGACGACGCCGCCGTTCGCCACGGCCGGTGGCGGCTCGGCGCAGCTGCGTTTCACACGATTCAATGTCACTTCCGACCTGTTCGAATCGCGCATGGAGTACACCGAGGACGGCGGCCAGACGTGGAAGCCGGGGAACCACCAGACGTTCCGGAGGGCGCCGTCGCCCGCGCCATGAGTCTCACGCGACCCGCCGCGCGCCGCGCGCTTCCCGCCCTGCTCCGTGACGTGCGCGCCTGCACCATCTGTGCGCCACACCTCCCGCTTGGGCCGCGCCCGGTGCTGCAACTCGATGCGACGGCGCGCATCCTCGTGGCAGGTCAGGCGCCCGGCCGGAAGGTGCATGCCTCGGGACAGCCGTTCACCGACGCGAGTGGCGACCGGCTGCGCGAGTGGCTCGGCGTCACGCCGGCGGTCTTCTACGATGCGGCACAGGTGGCGATCCTGCCGATGGGATTCTGCTATCCCGGCACGGGCAAGTCAGGGGATCTCCCGCCGCGCCACGAGTGCGCCGAGACTTGGCGCGCGACGCTGCTGCAGCGGCTGCCCGAGCTGCAACTCACGCTCGTGATCGGACAGTATGCGCTCGCCTACCACCTGCCCGAGGCGAAGGGATCGCTCACCGATGTCGTGCGGGCCTGGCGCGACCACTGGCCGGCGGTCGTCCCGCTCCCGCATCCGAGTCCGCGGAACAACCTGTGGCTGCGTCGGAACCCTTGGTTCGAGGAGGAGCTCCTGCCCCGGCTGCGGCGTCGGGTGGCGACGGTGCTCCGCGGGGCGGCCTAGGGAGGTGCCCGGTCCCGTTGCGGACCTCCCGACGCCCGAGGCACCCCCGCAGGGCCGGGCACGCTGGTGCGCCGCGGCGTCCAGCTGAACGACGCCACGTGCAGCCGTCGCCGACGCGTGCAGCCATCGCCTAAGCGAAGCTCGGACGGTGCTGCCGCGCCAAGGCCGGTGCGGCGAGGCAGCAGCAGCGTCGCGAAAGGGTTACGATCTATTGGCAGCACGCGACGTGGCGCCCGCGACATTCGTCCACGCCGCGCGGAGCCATCTTGCCCAGGCCTACGATCATCTCGGTGACCGGGAACAGGCCCGGACATTCGCGGTGGACAGGCCGAAGTGACCGCGGCAGAAACACCCCATCGACCCATCACCAGGAGCATCAGATGCCGAACAGCGTGTACAAGGTCATCGAACTCATCGGAAGCAGCACGAAGTCCTGGGAGGACGCTGCGTCCAGTGCCGTCGTCCGCGCGTCGAAGTCGCTCCGCGACCTCCGCGTCGCCGAGGTGCGCCAGTTCGATATGACGCTCAAGGACGGGAAGGTCGAGAGCTATCGCGTGAAGATGAAGGTCTCGTTCAAGTTCGAGGGCAAGTAGTGCCTGTGGCAGGCGACGCGACCCTGATCGACAGCCGCGTTCACTGGAATCGGTACCACAAGGACACACCCGCGATCGACGACCCATCGCTCGATCCCGTGGTGAGGATCGCCGCGAAGCACGGTGTCGCCGATGATCCACGCGGGCGACACCTACGCAAAGGGCGCCATGGTCCGGCAGGCGCGTCCCTTGCTGGTGGACGACGTCGCGGTCCATCCGGACGGGGACTTCGCGGAGGGATTCGAGCAGCTGATGCTCGGTCGCGTGATGGACCTGATCGCCTACCTCGGCGACGCGCGCACCCAGCTGATGTACGGCACCGACTGGCCGTTGGTGCACATACCCTCGTACGTCGCGTTCTTCGACGACCTGCCGTTCGACGACGGGACCCGGGAATGCGTGGCTTGGCGCACGGCAGCGAGACTCTTCGGAGTCGACATCGCCGCGTCAGAGCGGGCGGCCCGTTCGTCGCCGGGGTCCAGGCCGCGCGCGGGAGCGCCGGGTGGCACGACTGGGCCCGTCTGACACACTTCCCCGGATGACCGAGCGCCGTTACACCGAGGACGAGATGTCCGCCATCTTCGCCGAAGCGACGCGGATCGAGCCGGCCGGACGCCGCCGGCTCGCCCGCCGCGACGGGATGACCCCTGCCGAGGTCCAGGCGATCGGCACGGAGGCTGGCATCCCCGCCGACCTCGTCGCCCGGGCGGCGCGCGGCCTCGACCGCGGTGCTCCGGCCCCCGTGCGGAGGATGCTCGGCCTGCCCCTGGGCGTGGGGCACGTCGTGGAGATCGACCGACGCGTGACCGACGCGGAATGGGACCGCCCGGTCACCGACCTCCGGCACACCTTTGACGCGCGCGGGACCGTGCGCGTGGACGGGTCGCCACGGCAGTGGACCAACGGAAGCCTCCAGGCCTTCCTCGAGCCGACGGAGCAGGGCGAGCGCCTGCGTCTGCGCACCATGAACGCGAATGCGCGCAGCTCGATCCTCGCGGGACTCGCCGTCCTGGCCACCACCGTCGCGGTGCTCGGCAGCCTGGCCCTCGGCGGCCGCCTGGGCGACTCGAGTGCATTGACAGGAGTCGGCTTCCTCGCGAGCGTTGGTGTCGGACTGC
>JAOUHR010000021.1 GCA_029884515.1 Gemmatimonadota bacterium | reverse complement strand
CGTGCAGAACCTGCGCCTGCCGCGCGTCGCTCTCGGCGTGGTGGTCGGGGCGGGGCTGGCCGCGAGCGGCACGGCGCTGCAGGCCACGCTCCGCAACCCGCTCGCCGAACCGTACCTGCTCGGCGTCTCCGGCGGCGCGGCCGTCGGCGCGGTGCTCACGGTGATCGTCGGGCTCACGTCGCCGGCGTTGCTCCCCCTCTCGGCATTCGCCGGGGCCGCGCTCGCCGTGGTGCTCGTGCTCCTGGTGGCACGGGCCGCGGGCGGCCGTGCCGACCCGCGGGTGCTGCTCATGGCGGGCGTGGTGATCGGTGCCTTCTGTACGGCGGCGATCATGGTGGCGCTCGCGACGGCGCCCGAGAACACCGTGCGCGGGGCCCTCTGGTGGATGATGGGCTCGCTCGGCGACGCGCAGTGGAGCGGGGTGCGGTGGATCGCCGGGTACGTCGCGTTCGGGATCGTGCTCCTCGTCTGGTGGGGGCGCGACCTCGACGTGCTCTCGCTCGGCGAGGATGCGGCCGCGTCGCTCGGGCTCGACGTGGAGCGCGTGACGCGGCGGATCTACCTCACCGCCTCGCTCCTCGCCGCGGCCACGGTCGCCGGCGCGGGACTCATCGGGTTCGTCGGCCTCGTGGTGCCGGCGATCGCGCGCGCGCTCGGCACGCGCACCTCGCGCGCGACGATCCTCGCGTCCGCACTCGCGGGCGGCACACTGGTGGTCGCGGCCGACCTCGTTGCGCGCACCGCACTCCGGCCCACCGAGCTGCCGCTGGGCGCGGTCACGGCGCTCGTCGGCGTGCCGTTCTTCCTCTGGCAGCTGCGGGTGACTCGGTGATCCGTGCGGACGCGGTCGTGCTCCGCTACCCCAACGCGCCCGCACCGGCCGTGCAGGGCGTCTCCTTCGCCGCGGCAGCCGGGCGGGTCACGGCGATCGTCGGACCGAACGGCTCCGGCAAGAGCACGATCGTGCGCGCGCTGCTCGGGCGCCTCACGCCGGAGGACGGGGCGGTCACGCTCGACGGTCGCGCGCTCACGTCGCTCTCCCGCCGTGAGGTCGCGACCACGATCGCCGTGGTGCCACAGCGGGAGGAGCCGGTCTTCCCGATGCAGGTGCGTGAGTTCGTCGCGCTCGGCCGGTATCCGCACGGCGGCGCCTTCGCCGGACGCACGGACGAGGATCGCGACGCGATCGCGCGCGCCGTCGCACGGGCGGATGTGGCCGAGTTCCTCGACCGGCCCACCGACGCGCTCTCCGGCGGCGAGTGGCAGCGGGTGCGCATCGCGCGCGCTCTCGCGCAGGGGGGCAAGGCGATCGTGCTCGATGAGCCCACCACCTTCCTCGACATCGCGCACGAGATGGCGGTCTTCGAGCTGCTCGACGGGCTTGCCCGCGCGGGACAGGCGGTGCTGCTCGTGAGCCACCAGCTCAATCTCGTGGCCCGCTTCGCGGACCACATCGTGCTCCTCCATCGCGGGCGCGTCGCCGCTGCCGGGTCGCCGGCGGAGGTCATGCAGGGCGAGGTGCTCGAGCGCGTCTACGAATGGCCCCTCGTCGTCGCCCGAGACGCCGCGGTGGGCGCTCCCGTCCTCGTCCCGCTCCGGGGACGCGGCACCCGATGACCCCTCCTCGTCTGGCTCGCCGCCCGACGGCGCACCTCGCACGCGGGGCTTAGCTTGCAGCGGTGATCCAGACCGAGGCGATCGTCCTCCACGGCTTCGACTACCGCGAGACCTCGCGCATCGTCCGCCTGGCGACGCGCGACGCGGGCGTGGTGAGCGCGATCGCCCGCGGCGCCAAGCGGCCGAAGAGCCGCTTTGGGCAGGGGCTCGACCTCTTCACCGGCGGGGTGGCGCACCTGCTCCTCCACCCCTCGCGCGACCTGCACACGCTCGTCGGCTTCGATGCCACGCGCGCACGCCCCGAACTCGCGGGCTCGTTGCAGCGCTTCGCCGCCGCGGCGGCGCTCGCCGAGCTCTGCATCCGCTTCGGGTCCGAGGATGCGCAGGGGGAGATCCTTGGCGTGCTGGAGCAGGGACTCGATGCGATCGGCACCTCGGCCGACCCGGAGGTTTCCACGCGCACCCTCGCCGCGGCCTGGCAGCTCGTGGCCGAACTCGGTTTCGCGCCCACGCTCGAGCACTGCGCCTCCTGCCACCGCCCGATCGGGACGGACGAACAGGTGCCGTTCGGTCACCGTATCGGCGGCGCGCTCTGCCGCACCTGCGCGCCGCTCGCGCCCGGCGCGCGCTCGCTCCCGGCCGAGGCGCGCCGGACGCTGCAGTCCTGGATCAGCGGCGAGGCGGATCGGAACCTCGATTCGGCCTCCGCGCGGGCGCACCAGCGCCTGCTGCGCGAGTTCCTCGAGGAGCACCTCGCCGACGGTCGCGCCCTGCGTGCCTGGGCGAGCTGGGAAGCCGGCTCCCGATGATCCTGGGCACGGCGGGCCACATCGACCATGGCAAGACCGCACTCGTGCGGGCGCTGACCGGCGTGGACACCGACCGCCTGCCGGAGGAGAAGCGGCGCGGCATCACCATCGCGCTCGGCTTCGCCCCGCTCGAACTCCCGGGCGTCGGCACGGTGGGGGTGGTCGATGTGCCGGGGCACGAGGCCTTCGTGCGCACGATGCTCGCCGGCGCGACCGGGATCGACCTCGCGCTCCTCGTGATCGCCGCGGACGAGGGCGTGATGCCGCAGACGCGCGAGCACCTCGCGATCCTCACGCTCCTCGGCGTGCGGGGCGGCGCGGTCGCCCTCAGCAAGGCCGACCTCGTGGACGCGGAACTCCTGGAGCTGCAGGAGGAGGAAGTGCGCGCCGTGCTGGCGGGCTCGCCCCTGGCCGACGCGCCGATCATCCCCGTCTCCGCACACACGGGCGTCGGACTCGACGCGCTGCGCGCGACACTCGCGGAGCTCGCGCGCGCCGTGCCGGCGCGCGAGGCCGACGATCTCTGGCGGATGCCCGTGGACCGCGTCTTCTCCGTCACCGGGGCGGGCACGGTGGTGACCGGCACGGCGTGGAGCGGCACGCTCGAGCGGGACGACGCGCTGCGGGTGCTGCCCGCCGGCCACGCCGCGCGCGTGCGGAGCATCGAGACGCACGGCGCCGCGACGGCCAGCGCGCGACCCGGGAGCCGCACGGCCATCGCGCTCGCCGGCCTCGATCGTGCCGCAGTCGCGCACCAGGCGGTGCTCGTGCGGGAGGGCGATCCGTGGGTGCCGAGCCGAGTGCTGCGTGCCGACCTCGTGCTGCTGGCGGCCGCGCCGACCATCGGACCGAGGCGCCAGTTGCGGTTCCATCTGGGGACCGCCGAGGCGGGCTGCCGTGTGGTGGCGCCGGGTGGGCCGGTCGCGCCGGGCGCCACGCGCGCCGTGCGGCTCCTGCTCGATCGCCCGGTGGTCGCGCGGGCGGGCGACCGGTTCGTGCTCCGCGCCGGTTCGCCCGTGGGGACGCTGGGTGGCGGTGTGATCACCGACCCGGCGCCTCCGGGGGCGCGCGCGAGACCGTTCGCCGAGCCGCACGGCGACGCGGTCGCGCGGCTCGGCTGGATCCTGGATGAGGCCGGCGCGAACGGCGTGGCGGTGGCCTCGCTGCCGGTTCGGGTGGGCGTGCGTCCCGCGCAGGTCGAGCGCCTGCTGCGCGACGTGAAGGGTACCGCGCGCGTCGGCGACCGCCTTGTGCGCTCGCGCGTGCTCGACGTGCAGCGGGCGGCGCTGCTCGCCGCGGTCGCGCGCGCGCATGCGGCGAATCCGCTCGCCCCCGGGCTGGACCGCCAGACCGCGCGCCGCGCACTCGGAGCGCACGAGGCGCTGGCCGACGAGGTGATCCGACGCGCCGAGCGGGCGGGGCTGATCGCCATCGAAGGTGCCTGGATCCGGTCGCCGGGGTTCACCGCGGGTGCGGGCGCCACCGCGTCGGCCGCGAAGGACCGGTTGCTCGATCGCCTGCGAGAGACGGCCACCGAACCGCCGAGCGTCGCCGAACTCGTCGCCGAACTCGGTGACGAGGTGCCGGCCCTGCTCAAGCTCCTCGAGAAGGAGAAGCTCGTCGTCCCGGTCGCGCTCGACCGCTGGTACGCCCGCGAGGCGATCGTGACCCAGCTCGCCCGCCTGCGTGAGCACGTGACGCCCGGCACGGCGTACTCGCCGAGTGAACTGCGCGAGGTGCTCGGCACCACGCGGAAGTTCCTGATCCCCTTCCTGGAGTGGTGCGACCGCCGCGGCATCTCGCACCGGACGCCGACGGGACGCAGGTTTCACGAGGTGCCCGGAGAACCCTGACCGGCCCGACGGAACGGCGGGACCACACGACAGGACGGTCACCAACCCCGCCGATTCGGCGTAGTGCACCCGGTCCATCCCTTGCGAGAGATGAGGGAGGATGGAGAAGGGAGGTGAGCACGCAGGTCCGTGCCGACACGCCCCACCGTCCACCATCCACCGTCCCCCATCTGCCCCAACCATGCTCAGCCCAGACAGACTGACGGTCAAATCCCAGGAAGCCCTCACCGCGGCGATCACCCTCGCCCGGAAGAACGGCAATCCGCAGGCGCACGATACCCACCTCCTCGTCGAGCTCCTCGCGCAGGAGGACGGCATCGTCGTGCCCATCCTCCAGAAGATGGGCGTCTCGATCCCCGCGCTCCGCGAGGCGCTGGAGCGCGAGATCGCGCGCTACCCCAAGCAGTCGGATGCCCAGCCGAACCTCGCGCGTGAACTCACCGCGGTGCTCGACCAGGCGGAGAAGGAGGCGAAGAAGCTCGGCGACGCGTACGTCTCCACCGAGCACCTCCTGCTCGGCCTCGCCGAGGTGAAGGGCGCCGAGACGGCCGCGCTGCTCAAGGCGCAGCGGGTCACGCGGGAGGGACTGCTCGAGGCGCTGCAGGTCGTTCGCGGCGCGCACAAGGTCACCGATCAGACGCCCGAGGACCAGTACCAGGCGCTGCAGCGGTTCACGCGCGACCTCACGGAGGACGCCCGCAAGGGGAAGCTCGACCCGGTGATCGGCCGCGACGAGGAGATCCGCCGCGTGGTGCAGGTGCTCTCGCGCCGCACCAAGAACAATCCCGTGCTCATCGGCGAGCCCGGCGTCGGCAAGACGGCGATCGCCGAGGGCCTCGCCCAGCGCATCGTGAACGGCGATGTGCCGGAGTCGTTGCGCAACAAGAGTCTCGTCTCGCTCGACATGGGGGCGCTCATCGCGGGTGCCAAGTTCCGCGGCGAGTTCGAGGAGCGGCTCAAGGCGGTGCTCAAGGAGATCACCTCGAGCGAAGGGCGCTTCGTGGTGTTCATCGACGAGATGCACACGATCGTTGGGGCGGGGCGCGCGGAGGGCTCGATGGACGCGGGCAACATGCTCAAGCCGCTCCTCGCCAGGGGCGCGCTCCGCGTGGTGGGCGCGACCACGCTGGACGAGTACCGCAAGCACGTGGAGAAGGACCCCGCGCTCGAGCGTCGCTTCCAGCCGGTGTTCGTAGGGGAGCCCACGGTGGAGAGCACCATCGCGATCCTGCGCGGCCTGAAGGAGCGCTACGAGTCGCACCACGGCGTGCGGATCACCGACGGCGCAGTGGTGGCGGCGGCGACGCTCTCCAACCGCTACATCGGTGACCGGTTCCTGCCGGACAAGGCGATCGACCTCGTGGACGAGGCCGCGAGCCGGCTGCGCATCGAGATCGACTCCCTCCCGCAGGAGATCGACGAGGTGGAGCGGCGCATCGTGCAGCTGGAGATCGAGCGGCAGGCGCTGGCGAAGGAGAAGGACAAGGCGACCGTCGAGCGGCGGAAGGGGATCGAGGAGCAGCTCGCCCAGCTGCGCGAGCAAACGGGCGCCATGAAGGCGCAGTGGCAGCTGGAGAAGGACTCGCTGGGGAACGTCGGCAAGCTCAAGCAGCAGATCGAGGAGGCGCGCACGGAGGCGGAGCGCGCCACGCGTGCCGGCGACCTCGGGAAGGCGGCCGAGATCCAGTACGGCCGCGTCCCCCAACTTGAGCAGGAGCTCAAGCAGGTGGAGACCAAGCTCACCGAGCAGCGCGCGGGTGGCGCGCACTTCCTCAAGGAGGAGGTGACGGCGGACGACATCGCGGAGATCGTCGCCAGTTGGACGGGCATCCCGGTGTCGCGGATGCTCGAGTCCGAGCGCGAGCGGCTCACGCACCTGGATCAGGAACTCGCCAAGCGCGTGGTCGGCCAGACGGAGGCCGTGCATGCCGTGGCGAACGCGGTGCGCCGGTCGCGCGCCGGGCTGCAGGATCCGAATCGCCCGATCGGCTCGTTCATCTTCCTCGGCCCCACCGGCGTCGGGAAGACCGAGACCGCCCGGGCGCTCGCGCACTTCCTGTTCGACGACGAGCACGCGATGGTGCGGATCGACATGTCCGAGTACATGGAGAAGCACGCGGTCGCGCGGCTGATCGGCGCGCCGCCGGGGTACGTCGGGTATGAGGAGGGGGGGCAGCTCACGGAGGCCGTGCGCCGCCGTCCGTACTCCGTCGTGCTCTTCGACGAGATCGAGAAGGCGCACCAGGACGTCTTCAACATCCTCCTGCAGATCCTCGACGACGGACGGCTCACCGACTCGCAGGGCCGCACGGTGGACTTCCGGAACGCGGTCATCATCATGACGTCCAACATCGGCTCGTCCTGGATCCTCGAGGAGGGGACGCGGGACTGGGCGCTGGTGGAGTCGCAGGTGACGGCCGCCATGCGCCAGCACTTCAAGCCGGAGTTCCTGAACCGGGTGGACGACATCGTGATCTTCAAGCCGCTGGGTGAGGAACAGCTCGAGCGGATCGTCGACCTCCAACTCGTGCGCCTGGACAAGCTGCTCGCCGACCGCAAGCTGACGCTCACCCTCGACCCGGCCGCGCGGGCGCGGCTCGCCACCGAGGGATACGATCCCGCGTTCGGCGCGCGGCCGCTCAAGCGCGCGATCCAGCGCCTGCTGCAGGATCCGCTGGCCCTTGCGCTGCTCGACGGCACGTTCAAGGACGGCGACACGATCGTGGCGCATGCCGACGGCGACCATATCACCTTCGCCAAGGCGTGACCGGCCCCGTCGCCTTCGCGTCGCGCGCCGAGGAGGACGCGTGGTGGATGGGGCAGGCGCTGCTCGAGGCGGAGCGCGCCGCGACGGCGGGTGAGGTGCCGGTGGGGGCGGTGTTCGTGCACAACGGGGCGGTGGTGGCGCGCGGCGCGAACGCGATGGTGCACGGCAAGGACCCGACGCAGCACGCCGAACTGCGCGTGCTGCGCGCGGCGGCCTATGCCTCCGGCGACACGCGCCTCGCTTCGGGGACGCTGTACGTGACCCTGGAGCCGTGCGCGATGTGCGCCGGCGCGATCGTGCTCGCGCGGGTGGGGCGCGTGGTGTTCGGCGCCTGGGACGACAAGGCCGGGATGGCGGGCTCCGTGCACGACCTGCTCCGGAACCCGCGGCTCAACCACCGGTGCGAGGTGCAGGGGGGCGTGCGCGAGGCGGAATGCGGCGCGCTCCTCACGGAGTTCTTTCGCGCGCGCCGTTGACCCTCTCTGGGCGACCGTCTAATTTCCGCACTCTGTTGGACAGGTGGCCGAGTGGTTGAAGGCACCGGTCTCGAAAACCGGCATACCGGCAACGGTATCGTGAGTTCGAATCTCACCCTGTCCGTGGCGGCACTCGTGGTTGCATGCGACGCGCTGGCGCTGCCGGCGCGTCGTCGTTTGAGGGCCTCGGGCGCGCCGCGGTGCGGCGGGGGCGTGGCATTCGCAGGGACGGGTGGCCGAGTGGTTTAAGGCGCACGCCTGGAAAGTGTGTGTGCGTTCATAGCGTACCGTGGGTTCGAATCCCACCCCGTCCGTCGAGGCGCCGTGACCCACAGGGTCACGGCGCCTCGCTCGCTGCAGTGGTGTCGCGGGCCGCTCCCTCAAGGGAAGGTCAGGTCGAGCACGCCGGGGGTGATCGTCCGCGTCCCGGTCGCCCCGGAGTTGGCATCCGCCATCCACCCACGCGAAGCCGATGGTGCGGCCCGAGGCATTCCCCGCGCCGATCGAGACGATGCCGCTGCTGGAGACGACCGCCGCGGCCGTCGGCGTGAACGTCGCACCGTCGATCTTCGCGCTGAACGAGCCGTTCACGAGCGAACCTCCGCCACCGAGGCCGGTGCTGCCGTCGGAGGATCCGCAGGCGATGGCGACGGCGACGGGGAGGGGGAGAAGGAGGGGGAGCAGGCGGAAGCGGGTCGGCATGGCGGTCTCCTGGGCGCAGGGGAGACCCCCCTCAAGTGCGCCGCAGCACCGCGCACGCCGTCATGCGCCGGATCGATGCGCCGGGCGGCCGCACCCCGCGCGGGAGCCGCGTCCGTGCCGAGTTCGAGACATCTCCGTGACGACGTCGACACACCCCCCGCAAACCTTCCGGCTCCCACCAGTGTCAGATGTGGTGAACACGGAGACCGCTCATGGAAACGACGACAGCCACCACCACCCGGACTCCCGGGCCCGCGACGCAGGTCGAACTGTACGATGGGCGCGGTCGCCTCATCGGCGTGATCACGCGCCCCGCGGTGAGCGAAGTGCTCGGACCCGGCCGCGAGAAGGTCTATCTCTCGCGGCGCGCTCCCGGCCCCGTCGCCCGTGACGACCGCCGCCCGTCGCAGGCCGCCTGACCCGCGGCGCGCACGTCGCGCTCCCGCGAGACTGCGCGCCGTCGCATATTTGGGGGGATGTCCCAGACCCCCACCGTCGTCCTCAACGCCCGCGCCGTCGCGCGCACGATCTCCCGCATGGCGGATGAGATCATCGAGCTCAACGACGGCACCGACCACCTGATCCTCGTTGGGATCCAGCGCCGCGGCGTCCAGATCGCCGATCGCCTCGCCGAGGTCATCCGCGAACGCGAGCAGGTCGACGTCCCGCGTGGCGCCCTCGACATCACGCTGTACCGCGACGACCTCCAGACCGTCGGGCCGCGGCCCGTGGTCGGGAAGACGCACCTCCCGGGGGCGCTCGAGGGGAAGATTGTCGTGATCGTGGACGACGTGCTCTACACGGGCCGCACCATCCGCGCCGCCCTCGACGAGCTCGCCGACTTCGGGCGTCCCGCGCGCATCATGCTCGCCGTGCTCATCGACCGCGGCGGCCGAGAACTGCCGATCCATGCCGACGTGGTCGGCAAGAAGCTCGAGGTCGCCAAGGGTGGGCGGGTCGACGTCCTCGTGCCCGCGCTCGACCAGCGCGACGAGGTGGTGCTCCTCGATCCGCCGGGAGGCGGCTCCGCATGACCATGCTCGGCAAGGATCTCCTGGGGCTCGCCGGGCTCTCCCGCGAGCAGATCACCGGAATCCTCGATGTCGCCGAGCCGTTGAAGGAGATCTCCGAGCGGACCATCAAGAAGGTGCCCACCCTGCGCGGCATGACGGTGGTGAACCTCTTCTTCGAGCCCTCCACCCGCACCCGCATCTCGTTCGAGTTCGCCGAGAAGCGCATGTCGGCCGACACGGTCAACGTCGCCACCGCGGTCTCGAGCGTCTCCAAGGGCGAGACGCTCGTGGACACCGCGCGGAACCTCGAGGCGATGCGCATCGACATGGTCGTGGTGCGCCATCCCGGCTCGGGCGCCGCGCGCTTCCTCGCCGAACGCATCGAATCCAACGTGATCAACGCCGGCGACGGCACCTGCGAGCATCCCACGCAGGGCCTGCTCGACCTGCTCACGCTGCGTGACAAGCTGGGCAGCCTGGAGGGGCGGCGCATCTGCATCGTCGGCGACGTGCTCCACTCGCGCGTCGCACGCTCGAACATCTGGGGGCTCCAGGCGATGGGTGCCGAGGTCGCGGTCTGCGGGCCGCGGTCGCTGCTCCCCGGCGCGATCCGCGAGATGGGCGTGCAGGTGTTCGACCGCATCGAGGCGGCGATCGACTGGGCCGAGGCGCTCAACGTGCTGCGGCTCCAGCTCGAGCGCATGGAGTTCGGCTACATCCCCTCGCTCCGCGAGTACAACCGTGTCTTCGGCGTGACGCGCGCCCGGCTCGAGCGCGCGCCCCGCGACCTCCTCATCCTCCATCCCGGCCCGATGAACCGCGGTGTTGAGATCGATTCCGACGTGGCCGACGGGCCGCACAGCGTGATCCTCCAGCAGGTGACGAACGGCGTCGCCGTGCGCATGGCCGTCCTCTACCTGCTCGCCGGGAACAAGGCGTCGCTCGCCGAGGTCGCGAAGACCGGGGGCGCCACGTGAGCGCGCCGCTGCTCCTCAAGGGTGGGCGCCTCGTGGACCCCTCGCAGGGCATGGATGCCGTGGGCGACCTGCTCCTCGTGGACGGGAAGGTCTCGGCCGTCGGCGGGACCATCGCTGGGCCCGAGGGCGCCCGCACCATCGACTGCGCCGGCCTCGTGGTCGCGCCCGGGATGATCGACGTGCACGTGCACCTGCGCGAACCGGGACGCGAGGACGTCGAGACGGTCGCCTCGGGCGCGCATGCCGCGGCCGCGGGAGGCTTCAGCGCCGTCTGTGCGATGCCCAACACCAAGCCGGTCACTGACAACCAGGCGACCGTCGGCTTCGTGAAGCGGCAGGGCGAGGCCGCCGGGTTCGCACGCGTGTACCCCTACGGCGCGATCTCCGTCGGCCAGCAGGGCGAGATGCTCGCCGAGTTCGGCGAGATGGTCGGGGCCGGAGCGGTGGCCGTGAGCGACGACGGGAAGCCGGTGGAGAACTCACACCTCATGCGCACCGCGCTCGAGTACGCGCAGACCTTCGGCATCCCGGTGGTCGAACATTGCGAGGTGATGGCGCTCGCGCACGGCGGGTCGATGCACGAGGGGCTGATCTCGGCGAAGCTCGGCCTGAAGGGGATCCCCGGCGAGGCCGAGGAGATCGACGTCATCCGCTGCATCCTCCTCGCCAAGCTCACCGGCGGCCACATCCATCTCTGCCACCTCAGCACCAAGGGCTCGGTGGACCTCGTGCGCTGGGGGAAGGACCAGGGCGTGAACGTCACCGCCGAGGTCTGCAGCCATCACATCTCGCTCACCGAAGCGGCGGTGGAGGGCTACAACACCAACGCGAAGATGAACCCGCCCCTCCGCACGCCGCAGGACGTCGCTGCGCTGCAGCAGGGCCTCAAGGACGGCACGATCGACCTCCTCGTGACCGACCACGCCCCGCACCACTACGACGAGAAGGAGCGCGAGTTCGCCGACGCGCCCAATGGCATCGTGGGACTCGAGACTGCGCTCGGCGTGAACGTGACCTGGCTGCTGGAGCCTGGCATCCTCACGCTCGGCCAACTGGTGGACCGCATGGCCTGCCGGCCCGCCAAGGTCTTTCACCTCCCGGGCGGCACCCTGGCCAAGGGCAGCATCGCCGACGTGACGGTGTTCGACGCGACCCGCGAGTGGACGGTGGATCCGGCGCGCTTCAAGTCCAAGGGGCGGAACACGCCGTACGGGGGCCGCACGCTCAAGGGGCGCGCGATCCGTACCATCGTGGGTGGCCGGATCGTCCACGAGCTGGATGGGTGACCCTATTCGAGGCACGGCGGGGATAGCGGCGGCGCGCCGCGACGTGGTGCGCGTCTGCCGCCGGCTGTACGAGCGGGGACTGATCGCCGGACAGGACGGCAATGTCTCCGTCCGATTGGGACCGGACCGCGTGCTCGTCACGCCGGCGGGGCTGTCCAAGTGCGATGTCGTGGAAGCCGACCTGGTCGAGGTCGCGCTCGATGGCACGAAACGGAAGGGTAAGCGATTCGCGTCGTCGGAACTGGCGGTGCACCTCGCGATCTACCGGGGACGTCCGGACGTGAACGCGGTGGTGCATGCGCATCCGCCGACGGCCACCGGATTCGCGGTCGCCGGGGAGACGCTCCCGGCGAACGTGCTTCCCGAACTGGTGTATGGGGTGGGGCCCGTGGCGCTGGTGCCATATGAGACCCCGGGAACGGAGGTGCTCGCCGAGCGGTTCATCCCCTATCTTGAGGGGCATGACGCGTGGCTTCTCGCCAGCCATGGCGCCGTGACCGCGGGTCCATCGCTCTTGCTGGCGCACCAACGGATGGAGAGTATCGAGCACGCCGCTCGCATCGTGCTTGCGGCGCGCGCGGTTGGGCGGGTGCGGGAACTCCCGGCGGCGAGCATCCGGGCTCTGGATGCGGCACGTCGCGAACACCGAATCGGCGACTGAGCGCTTCGGCGCGGTCACCTTCACTGCACGGCGGACGGGAATGGCAGATCACACGAAGCTCGAGGCTCTCGACGCGCTCCTCGCGGAGAAGCGGAAGCACGAGGGATACTTGGAGAAGCTCGAGGACCGGAAGGCCGGCACGCCCGAGCACGTCTACGCTCGCCTGCGTGACGAGTACCTCACCAAGCTCACGGACCTTCAGGTGCGGGCGTCGGCCGAGGCCGAGGCGCTCACGGAGGGCCTGCGCGAGGACGAGGCTGCCGTCCGCGAGATCGAGGCGCGCCTGGCCACCGTGGTCGAGGAGCGGGTGGAAGGCGAGTTGCGCGCGGAGGTCGGGGAGTTCGACCCGAAGGACTGGGCGAAGAAGCTCGCCGCGCTCAACGCGAACGTGAGCAAGATCGAGAAGGAGCGCGACGTGCGCATGGAGAGCTTCGAGCGCACGAAGGCATTGCTCACCGAGGCGAAGGGCGCCGACGCCGTCGCGGCGGTGATCGCGCCGTCCGCGCCGAGCGCGCCGGCTACCGCCGCCACTCCGCCGCGCGCCGCCACACCCACCGCCGGCCCGGCGGTGCGGTCGACGCCCGCGGCCGCGCAAGTCGCCGCGCAAGTCGCCGCGCAGGCAGCGAAGCAGGCCGCCGCGGCCTCGAGGCCGACACCCGCGCCCAGCGCACCGTCACCGCCGCCCGCGGCCCCCACGCCCTCTCGGGGCACTCCGGCCACCCCGCCGACGCCGGCCAAAGGCGCCTCGATGGCGGGCGCGCCGTCGTTCGACGAACTCGCGTTCCTCAATTCCGTGGTCGGCCGGAGTTCCACCCCGATGAAGACCGACGACATGCCGCCCCCTCCGCGGCCATCGCGGCCCATGCAGGAGGTGCGGGATGCCTCGACGACGCCGGCCAAGTCCACGGTGGCGCCGCAGGTGCCACCTTCCCCGGCGCCCGCGCCGAGGACGTCGAAGCCGGTGGGGGCCGAGGAGCAGGACGACGAGCCGAAGTCGGCGCT
>JAOUHR010000333.1 GCA_029884515.1 Gemmatimonadota bacterium | reverse complement strand
CCTCGACGCGATGGCGCTCCCGCCCGAGCGCGCCGCGGGCCGCATCATCGGGGAGGGTCCGGACGCCGTGCCGGAACTCGTCCGACTCCTCAAGGAAGAGGCGAAGGTCCTCTGATGTCCACCAACGTCCTCGCATTCGCCGAGTCCCGCGGCGGCGAACTCCGCCGCGCCGCACTCGAAGCCGTCACCGCCGCCCGCACCATCGCCGACGCCTCCGGCGGCGAGGTGCACGCGGTCCTCTTCGGTGCGCCCGGCATCGGGAAGCACGCCGCGGCGCTCGGCGCCCACGGCGCCGACAAGGTGCTCGTGGTGGAACACGCCGGCTTCACGCACAACAACCCCGAGGCCGTCGCCGCGACGATCGCATCACGCATGGGGAGCGGCTGTCGCGCCTGCGTCTGCACCGCCTCGGCGACCGGCAAGGACGTCGCGCCGCGCGTTGCCGCCAAGCTCAAGGTGCCGATCGCCGCCGACGTGATCGCCTTCGAGGTGAAGGGCGCGGCCATCCAGTCGACGCATCCGGGCTACACGGGCAAGGTGCTGCAGACGACGACACTCTCCGCCACGCCGGCGGTCGTCTCGATCCGCCCGGGTTCATTCCTCCCCAAGGAGAACGCGAAGGCTGGCACCGTCGAGGCGCTCGCGCCCGCCGGTGATCCCGCCGCCTCACGCGTGCGGATCACCGAGACCGCCACCGGAAACGCCGCCAGGCTCGACTTGGGCGAGGCGCCCGTGATCGTCTCCGGCGGCCGCGGACTCAAGGAGCCGGGGAACTTCAAGCTCGTCGAGGAACTCGCGGCCGCCTTCGGGAACGCCGCCGTCGGCGCCACGCGCGCCGTCACCGACGACGGCTGGCGCCCGCACGCCGACCAGATCGGCCAGACGGGCCGGCTGGTGAGCCCGGACCTGTATGTCGCGGTCGGCATCTCGGGCGCGATCCAGCACCTCGCCGGCATGCGCACCTCCAAGACGATCGTCGCCATCAACAAGGACAAGGAGGCGCCGATCTTCAAGGTCGCCGACTACGGCATCGTCGGCGACGCGCTGGCGATCCTCCCGGTGCTCACCGAGGCCGTGAAGAAGGCGAAGGCCGCGGGATGACCGCATGACCGCGGCGAACGGGGTCTTCCTCGCGGTCGTCATCGCCGCGCTGGCCTTCTTCGCGTTCAACGCGGCGCGCCTGATCGGCTACCTGCGCGTGGGGCGCCGCGACGATGTCCGCTGGAACGACATCCCCGCGCGCCTTGGCAACCTCGTCCGCATAGGGCTCTTCCAGCAGAAGATCTTCCGCGACTCCGTCGCGGGCCCGATGCACGCCGCGATCTTCTGGGGATTCCTGGTGCTCGGCGCGGGGACCACGGAAATGCTCATCGAGGGGATCGTCCCCGAGTTCTCGTACGCGGACTTCCTCCCCGAGTGGCTCTACCGGTTCTACGCCATCAACCAGGACCTCTGGGGCGGCATCGTGCTGGTGGCGGTCGCCTTCGCGCTCTTCCGCCGGCTCACCAAGCGCGTGAAGCGCCTGCTCGGCGCCGAGACGCACCCGAACGACCCGCTCCTGATCCTCGCGTGGATCGCGGCGCTGATGGTGACGATGTTCGTCGCCTCGGCGCTGCTGCAGGTCCTCGCCCCCGACACGCCGCAGGTGATGCGCCCCGTGAGCGCCGCGCTCGCGCAGGCGCTCCTCTCCGCCGGCATCACGGCGGGCGCGGGCGGGCTCGTCGCCTGGCACGCGGTGTTCTGGTGGACGCACGCGCTCCTCGTGCTCGGCTTCCTCAACTACCTGCCGTACTCCAAGCACCTGCACGTGGTGGTCTCGCTCCCCAACACCTTCCTCTCCGACACGAGCGGGCCGGCCCCGCTCGGCGTGATGCGGGCGATGGACTTCGAGGGAGCGGACGCGGAGCAGTTCGGCGCGAGCGACATGGAGCACCTGAGCTGGAAGTCGCTCCTCGACGGCTATGCCTGCACGGAATGCGGGCGCTGCACGGCGGTCTGCCCCGCGCACACCACCGGCAAGCTGCTCTCGCCGCGGAAGATCATGGTGAACGTGCGCGAGCGGCTGGAGGAGAAGGCGCCCTGGATGACGCGCGCGAACGGCGTCGCCACGCTGTCCGCCGACGCGCCCGAGGGCCTCGCCGATCGCCACCTGCTCGGCACCTACATCACCGACGAGGAGCTCTGGGCGTGCACCTCGTGCCGCGCCTGCGTGCAGGAGTGCCCGGTCTCGATCGACCAGCTCTCGGTGATCAACGAGCTGCGGCGCAACCTCGTGCTCGCGGAGTCGCGCTTCCCCGAGGAGATGATGCCCGCCTTCGAGGCGCTCGAGGCCAACGGCTCCCCCTGGAAGTTCGATCCCGGCGACCGCGCGAAGTGGGCCGAGGGGATGAGCATCCCGACGATGGCGGAGATGGCGGCGCGCAACGAGTCACCCGAGGTGCTGTACTGGGTGGGCTGCATGGGCTCGTTCGACGACCGCGCGAAGAAGACCACCGTCGCCTTCGCGCGGATCCTGCAGGCCGCCGGCGTGCGCTTCGCGATCCTCGGACAGGAGGAGAAGTGCAACGGCGACCCGGCGCGCCGGATGGGGAACGAGTACCTCTACCAGATGCTCGCCAAGGACAACGTCGAGACGCTCGGCCGCTACGGGGTGAAGACCGTCGTCACCGCCTGCCCGCACTGCTTCCACCAGCTCGGCAACGAGTACCCGCAGTTCGGCGGCGAGTACGACGTGGTGCACCACTCCACGTACATCGAGCAGCTCCTCGCCGCCGGGCGGGTGCCGATCCGCCAGGAGCTGCACGGCGCGGTGAGCACGTTCACGTACCACGACTCCTGCTACCTCGGGCGCTACAACGACGTGTACGACGCGCCGCGCGAGACGCTCAAGCGCGCGCTCCCGGTGATGCAGCTCGTGGAGATGCCGCGCACGAAGGACCGCGGCCTCTGCTGCGGTGCCGGCGGCGGCCGGATGTTCATGGAGGAGAAGGTCGGCAAGCGCATCAACATCGAGCGCGCCGAGGAGGCCCTGGCCACCAAGGCCCAGGCGGTCGCCGTGGCCTGTCCGTTCTGCATGACGATGATGGCCGACGGCGTGAAGGCGCAGGGGAGCGACGTGCCGGTGTACGACATCGCCGAGGTCGTCGCGCAGCAACTGGCCTGATCGCGCGGCGCGGGTGCGCCGCGCGTCCGCGCCGTCGCCCTCAGGGCGACATCGTCCCCGTCATCATGATGTGCGCCTTCGGCGTGCCGGGGAACATCAGCCACGGCCCGTTCTGCGACGGCACCGCCGAGAGCCCGGTGCTCTCGGGCGTCGCGCCGGGGACGTAGACCACCGCGAGCGCGTTCGCCTTGGCGAGCGTGCCGGTGGCCGGGTCGAAGTCCGCCCTCTCCGCGAAGAGGGAATACAGCGCCCCGTGCGCCGGCATCCGCAGCGCGCCGCTCCGGATCTCCCGGAAGCGCACGCTGTCCACTTCGGCGCCC
>JAOUHR010000332.1 GCA_029884515.1 Gemmatimonadota bacterium | reverse complement strand
CGGCCGCGAGCCCCGATACAGCGGCCACGAGCCTTGATGCACCGGCCACGAATCAGGTGGAACCGGCCGCGAGCCCCGATGCACCGGCCGCGAGCCCCGATGCACCGGCCACGAACCGGGTGGAACCGGCCGCGAGCCCCGATGCACCGGCCGCGAGCCCCGATGCACCGGCCGCGAGCCCCGATGCACCGGCCACGAACCGGGTGGAACCGGCTGCGAGCCGCGACGCACCGCCCAAGAGCCAACCTTCATCTCCGGCCAGCATCGTGCGAGGCCGGTCGCCCCCGATCCACGCCTCGTCGTGGGATCAGTCCCCGCGCGCCGCCCGCAGGTACCGCTCCGCCACCTGCTGCAGCCGGTCGTCGCCGGCCGCCTCCGCCTCGGCGAGCATCCGCTCCACGTGCGGGACGAGCCGCGGCTCCCCCCACCGCACCTTCGTCTGCTCCTCGGCGTCGGCCACCTCGCTCACCCGGGCGGCCTCGAGCAACGCGCGCGCGACGGCCGCGTCGAACCCGGGATCGTCCGGGTCCGGCAGGTCGATCTCGAGCCGCTTGCGCGGCGGCTCGTGGTCCTCGTTCACGAAGGCGCGTGACACCTGCTCAAGGTAGCTACCTTAGAGGGACATGGTCTCCATCCTCGATATCATCGGGCCTGTCATGGTCGGCCCGTCGTCGTCCCACACCGCCGGCGCCTGCCGCCTCGGGCTCATCGCGCGCGACCTGGTCGCGGGCACGCCGGAGTCGGCGCTCATCGAGCTGCACGGCTCCTTCGCCCGCACGGGCGAGGGGCACGGCACCGACAAGGCGATCGTCGGCGGGCTGCTCGGCTTCCGCCCCGATGACGAGCGCCTGCGCGACGCGCTCACCATCGCCGAGAAGGAAGGCCTCCCCTACACGTTCGAGAAGACGACGCTCGGCACGGAGCCCGAGGTGCACCCCAACTCGGTGCGCATCACCGTGCAGCGGGAGCACCGGAAGCACACGATGGTCGGCGCATCACTCGGCGCCGGCCGCATCAAGGTCAGCGAGATCGACGGCTACCCCGTGGACGTGGACGGCTCGAGCCACACCATCGTGATGGTGGCCGAGGACATCAAGGGCTCCATCGCCCGCATCGCGGGCCTCCTGAGCGACGACGGCGTGAACATCGCCACGCTGCGCCTTTCGCGGAAACACCGCGGCGGCGACGCCTTCATCGTGATCGAGGTGGACGAGCGTCCCGCAGACAAGGTCGGCGCCGACCTGAGGGCGCTCCCCTGGGTGCGCTGGAGCCACCGCATCGACAAGGTCGGCGGCTGATGTACCTCTCGCTCGCCGAAGCCATCAAGGACGCCGAGGCGCGCGGCGTCACGCTCGCCACGGTCGCGCTCGAGATCGAGTCGCGCGACCAGGGGCGCTCGATCGAGAGCATCCGCGAAGCGCTCGGCCGCGCGCTCGCCGTGATGCGGCACGCGGTGGAGCAGGGGCTCACCGGCGACCTGCGCTCGGCGTCGGGCCTCGTGGGCGGCGACGCGGCGAAGCTCCGCACGGGTCCCGGCGGCCCGCTCGCGGGCACGCTGTTCCGTGACGTGCTCATGCGCGCGCTCGCGGTGCAGGAGGTGAACGCGGCGATGGGCGTGATCGTCGCCGCACCGACCGCCGGCGGCGCGGGAGTGCTCCCGGCGGTGTTGCTCGGCATCGGCAAGCAGAAGCAAGTCGACGACGCGCGCCTCGTGGACGCGCTCGCCACCGCGGGGCTCATCGGCGCGGTGGTCGCGCACCGCGCCTCGCTCTCGGGCGCCGAGGGCGGGTGCCAGGCGGAGACCGGCGCGGCCGCCGGCATGGCCGCCGGCGCAGCCACCGAGATGCTCGGTGGCACGCCCGCGCAGGTCGGTCACGCCGTCGCCCTCGCCCAGCAGGGCACGCTGGGTCTGGTCTGCGATCCGCTCGGCGGGTTGGTCGAGCTGCCCTGCGTGTTCCGCAACGCGACCGGCGCGGCGATCGCGCTCGCGGCGATCGAGATGGCGATGGCGGGGATCGAGTTCGCCATCCCCGCCGACGAGGTGATCGACACCATGGGCGAGATCGGCCGCGAGATGGACGTGCGCTACCGGGAGACGGCCGGCGGCGGGCTCGCCGCGACGCCCACGGGGCGCCGGCTCGCGAGGGAGCGCCTCACGCAGATCAAGCGCGCCTGACGCCGCCTCCGGGCACGCCCGGCGGCGGCAGGGCGTCACACTGCGCGTATCTTCCGTCACAGACTGGCGTTGCGGGTGTCAGCGGTGAAACTTTCCCCCACGCCCGACCCGTTGGGAACTGCGTCCCCTCACGCACAGGTCCGTCCATGGTCACACGGGAACAGATCGAAGGCTTCCTCGGTCGTCTCACGATCGAAGGCGCCTCGTACAGCGAGGTCGAACCCGGTCTCTGGGCCGTCCATCCCGGCGGCGAACTCGACCTCACGGTCGTCGTGCATCACTCGCCGCCGGTGGTGGTGCTGCGCGTGAAGGTGATGTCGCTCCCGAAGAAGAAGAAGGACGCCGACGGGCTCTGCCGCCGGCTGCTGGAACTCAACGCCAGCGACCTCCTCCACGGCTCGTACGGCATCCAGGGCGACGAGGTGGTGCTGACGGAGGCGCTCGAGCTGGCGCACCTCGACTTCGAGGAGTTCCTGGCGAGCTACGAGAGCATCACCCTGGCCCTGGCCTCGCACATGCGCGGGCTGGCGACCTTCCAAGAGGCGCGCTGACGATGGGACTCTTCGACCGGCTGGCCACGCTCCTCAAGTCCAACATCAACGACCTGATCTCCAAGGCGGAGAATCCGGAGAAGATGCTGGACCAGATCGTGACCGACATGCGGAACCAGCTGGCGCGCGCCAAGCAGCAGGTGGCCGCCGCCATCGCGGATGAGAAGCGCCTCAAGGACCAGGCGGAGTCGGAGTACAAGGCCGCGCAGGACTGGGAGGCCAAGGCGATGCTGGCGGTGAAGGAAGGCCGCGACGACCTCGCCAAGCAGGCGCTCGTGCGCCACAGCGAGCACCTGGAGCACGGCCAGGCGCTCGAGACCACCTGGCAGGCGCACCAGCTCGAGACCGAGAAGCTCAAGAACTCGCTCCGCGACCTGAACGACAAGATCGAGGAGGCCAAGCGCAAGAAGAACCTCCTCCTCGCGCGGCAGCGCCGCGCCCAGGCGCAGCAGAAGATCTCCGAGACGATGAGCTCGATGTCGGAGAAGTCGGCGTTCGAGGCGTTCGCCCGGATGGAGGAGAAGATCACCTCCAACGAGCGGATGATCAAAGCGAGCAGCGAGATCGACGAGGAGTTCTCGGGCGACCGGCTGGCGCACGACTTCAAGCGGCTCGAGAAGACGGCCGGCGCCGCCAGCGCCGACCAGCAGCTGCTCGCGCTGAAGCAGAAGATGGGACTCCTCGGGTCGGGGACCGCCGCGCCGCCCAAGCGCATCGGCGCCGGTGAGGAGACGGTGAACGCCGAAGTCGAGGAGAAGG
>JAOUHR010000020.1 GCA_029884515.1 Gemmatimonadota bacterium | reverse complement strand
CCGAACACGGTCGGCCGCTACCGCAACACGGACCCGGTGCTCGGGAGTTACCTCGTGCGCCTGGCGGTGGAGCGTCGCGGCGAGGACTACCACGCGTTCCCGCAGCGCGCGCTCTTCGACAAGCTCGGGATCCGCACGGCCATCATCGAGACGGACCCGTACGGGAACTTCCTCGGCCAGGGCTACGAGATGGTGTCGGCACGCGACTGGGCGCGCCTCGCGAACCTCTACCTGCAGGACGGCGTGTGGGACGGCGAGCGCCTGCTCCCCGAGGGGTACGTGGACTACGTGCGGACGCTCGCGCCGGCGTGGGTCGCGGACGGCCGCCCGGTGTACGGCGGCGGGTTCTTCTGGGTGAACGGCGACGGGGCGACGCCCGTGCCGCGCAGCGCCTTCTCCATGCAGGGCGCCGGCGGCCAGAGCGCCACGATCATCCCCACGCACGGGCTCGTGGTGGTGCGGATCGGGAAGTACCGGGGCGCGCCCGCGGGCGAGCGCGCGCTCGATCAGGCGTTCACGATGCTCATGCGCGCGGTGCCGCCGCTGCCCTGACGTTCAGTAGCCGCGCTCGCGGTCCACCGTCCAGCGCGGCAACCGGCCGGCCTCGAGCTCGGCGAGGCACTCGAGGAAGCCGCTCCCCGCGCCCTCGACGGTGGTGATGCCGGAGATGTGCGGCGAGATCATCACGCGCGGGTCGCTCCAGAGCGGGGAGTCCCCCGGCAGCGGCTCGGTGGCGAAGACGTCGAGGGCGGCGCCGCGCAGCCAGCCGGCATCGAGCGCAGCGGGCAGGGCCGCTTCCTCGAGCACCATCCCGCGCCCGGCGTTGAGGAGCACGGCGCCGCGGCACCGCGAGAGCAGGTCGCGCGAGAAGAGGCCGCGCGACGCGGGCGTGTCGGGCACGGCGAGGACGATCCAGTCCGCGTCGCCGACCAGCGTGGGCAGCGCCGAGACGGGATGCACCGTCGCGAACGCGGGGTGGACGCTCGTCCCGGTGCGCGAGACGCCGGTGACCACGCACCCCAGCGCATGGAGCGCCGTCGCGACCGCGCGCCCGATGTCGCCCGTGCCGACGACGAGCGCCCGCGTGCCCGCGACCCGCGCGATGTCGCGCGGCGCCCACCGTCCCTCGCGCTGGGCCGCGGCGAGCTCCGTGAGCTGCTGCTGGAACGCGAGGATCCGCGCGACCGCCCATTCGGCGATCATCGGGCCGAACGACTCGGGCGGGCGCGTGAGGAGCAGTCGCGGGTCGAGCCCGTCGGGGAGGAGGAAGCCGTCCACGCCGGCGCCGGTGCTGTGCACCCATCGCACGCTGCCGAGCGTCGGGTCGGCGGGCGGACGCTTGAAGCCCAGATAGACCTCGGCCCAGGCGAGGTCGCCGGCGCTGATGTCGGTGTACTTCGCGCCGCGCACCTCGAGGTCCGGCCGCCGATCACGGATCCAGGCGGCGAGCGCGGCGTGCAGGTTCGACCCGAGCACGATGCGGCGCGGGGCGAAGGGGAGGGGGAACGCGGGGGCGGCGGTCATCGCGCGCCAAAGGTGGCGGAGCGCGCGGGCGGTCGCAATGCGACGGCTCCATCGCCGGGCGCGCGGCACCGCCCCACCACGCTTGCGAGGCGGTGACGCGGGGCCGCAGCTTCCCAAGGCCGCGCGCGGCCGTGCGTCCTCGACGCGAGCGTCCCCCTCTCTCGATCGAACCGACTCGTGAAACGCCTCTTCCAGTCCATCTTCGTCGCGATCCTCGCGCTCTTCATCGTCCTCGTGGTGCGCACGCTGGGCGTGCCGAAGCCGGCGGAGCCCGCCGCCGCGAGTGGCGCCGTCACCGTCGACACCGCGCTCGCCGCGGAACGACTCGGCGAGGCGGTGCGCTTCGCCACGGTGTCGTACGCCTCGGGCGCGCCGATCGACACGGCGGCGTTCCGGGGCTTCCACGCCTTCCTCGAGCGCGCCTTCCCGCGCGTGCACCAGGCGGCACGGCGCGAGGTGATCGGCGGGCTCAGCCTGCTCTACACCTGGCCCGGCGCCGACCCCACGCTCGCGCCGGTGGTGCTGATGGGGCACATGGACGTGGTGCCCGTGCCGGAACCGAACCTCAAGGACTGGACACACCCGCCCTTCTCCGGCGCCGTCGCGGACGGCTACGTCTGGGGGCGCGGCACGCTCGACGACAAGACCACCGTGCTCTCGATCCTCGAGGCCATCGAAGGGCTCCTCGCCGAGGGGATCACGCCGGCGCGCACCATCCACCTCACCTTCGGGCACGATGAGGAGGTGGGCGGCCGGTACGGCGCGCGGGTGATGGTGGACACCCTCGTGAGCCGCGGCGTGAAGCCGGCGCTCGTGCTCGACGAAGGCGGCTTCCTCGCGCAGGACCTGATCCCCGGCGTGAAGGGACGCGCGGCGATCATCGGCATCGCCGAGAAGGGCTACCTCTCGCTCCGATTGCGCGCGATCGCCAGCGGCGGGCACTCGTCGATGCCCTCGGGCCGCACGGCCGTGGGCGCGCTGAGCCGCGCCATCTCGACGCTCGAGGCCGATCCGTTCCCCTCGTCGATCGACGGGCCCACGCGTGGGATGCTCCAGGCGATGGCGCCCTACTCGCCCTTCGACACGCGGCTCGTGCTGGCCAACCTCTGGCTCACGGCTCCGGTGGTGAAGCGACTGCTCGCCAGCACGCCGCTCGGCGCGGCCCTGCTCCATACCACCACCTCGCCCACGATGCTCAGTGCAGGGATCAAGGACAACGTGCTGCCGCCCGAGGCGACCGCCGTCGTGAACTTCCGGATCCGGCCGGGCGAGACGCAGGCGACGGTGATGGAGCGCGTGCGGCGGGTGATCGCCGACACGATGATCGCGGTGGAGCCGACCGACAGCGCGCGCACCGATCCCTCGCCGGTCTCGGACGTGGGATCGCCGGCGTACGCCCTGCTCGCCAACACCGTGCGCGCGATGGCGCCGGGGGAGCGGCTCCCCGTGCTGCCCTATCTCGTGATGGGCGGCACCGACGCCAAGTACTGGGGCCCGCACTCGGACAAGGTGTTCCGGTTCCTCGCCGTGCCGCTCGGCGCGGGCGACGAGGCGCGCATCCACGGCGTGAACGAACGCCTCGCGGTGAAGGACTTCGGCACCGCGGTCGGGTTCTACACCCGGTTGATCAAGGGCCTGGGGACGCTGCCATGAAGCGGCGCACCTTCCTGCAGCATGCGGCGGCGGTGGCGGCGGTGCCGCTGGGGCGATTCGCCTCCAGCACGCCGTTCGCGCGCGGCGCCGGCGTGAACGCCAGCGCACCGCTGCACGTGAACGGCGCGCGCCTCAACGCGTCGCTCACCGCCCTCGGCGAGATCGGGCGCACGGCGGGCGGAATCAACCGCTACGCGTACTCCGACGCCGACCTCGCGGGGCGCGCCTATGCCATCGGGCTGATGGGGGACGCGGGCCTCGCGCCGCGCACCGATGTCGCGGGGAACATCCGCGGCCGCGTGCCCGGCACCGACGCGTCGCTCCCGCCGATCCTCATCGGCTCGCACGTGGACTCGGTGACCGACGGCGGCAACTTCGACGGCCCGGTGGGTGCGCTCTCGGCGATCGAGGTGGCGCGGAGCGTGCGCGAGCAGGGCGTGCGGCTCCGGCACCCGCTGGACGTGGTGATCTGGCAGAACGAGGAGGGCGGCACGATCGGCAGCAAGATGGCGATCGGGGCGCTCACCGAGGCCGACCTCGACAAGGTGGCGCGGTCGGGGAGGACGATCCGCGAAGGCACCGCGCTCGTCGGCGGCGATCCCGCGCGGTGGCGCGAGGCGGTGCTCAAGCGTGGGGACATCGCCTGCTACCTCGAGCTCCACATCGAGCAGGGCGGACTGCTCGAGAAGGCGGGCCTGCAGATCGGGGTGGTGCAGGGGATCGTCGGGCTGCGGTGGTTCGAGGTGACGATCACGGGGTTCGCGAACCACGCCGGCGCCACGCCGATGGACCAGCGGCAGGACGCCGTGCTCGCCGCCGCGAAGTTCACGGTGGCGGTGAACGACGCGATCCGCGCCGAGCCGGGCCGTCAGGTCGCGACGGTGGGCCGGATGGTCGTCACGCCCAACACCACGAACGTGATCGCGTCGCAGGTGGTGCTCACGGTGGACCTGCGCGACCTCGACGAGGCGAAGCTCGCGCGCTTCACCGCCGTCCTCGAGCAGCTCGGGGCGGGCATCGGCAGGGCGACGGACACGACGTTCAAGTTCGCGCGGCTCGTGGACAGCGAGCCCGCGATGGCCGACCCGCGGGTGCAGGACTGGATCGACGCCAGCGCCGCGGCGCTCGGCCTCACGCGCCAGCGGATGCCGAGCGGGGCGGGGCACGACGCGCAGGAGATCGCGCGCATCGCGCCGATGGGGATGATCTTCGTGCCGAGCGTGGGCGGGATCAGCCACTCGCCGAAGGAGTTCACGCGGCCGGAGGACGTGGTGCACGGGGCGGAGGTGCTGCTCAACACGGTGGTCGCCGCCGACGGCGGCTTTCCGGGCGTCTGATCCGCGGGCGCCGGTCCCTCGGGCGCCGGCTCAGCCCCGCGGCGTGATCCGCACCCTGTGCGTCGCGGCGTCGTCGCGGAGCGGGATGCCGTCGCCGTCGAGCACCTTCCCGTCCAGCTCGACGCGTGCGCCGCGTGTGCGCAGCGTGCCCGGCCGCTCCACCTCGATCGCGTACGTCGCCCCGCCGAACCGGTAGGTCACCGTGAGCGCGGGCCAGGACTCGGGCACGCAGGGCGTGAGGGTGAGCGTGTCGCCCCGCTTGCGGAAGCCGATGATCTCCTCGAGGCCCACGCGGTACATCCAGCTCGCCGAGCCCGTGTACCACGTCCACCCGCCGCGCCCGGTGTGGAGGGCGGCGGTGTAGACGTCGGCCGCGACGACGTACGGTTCGGTGCGGTAGCGCGCGACACCTTCCGGCGTGTCGGTGTGCGTGAGCGGGTTCAGCATCTGGAACCAGCCGAAGGCGCGTGCGGGTTCTCCTGCGCGGGCGGCGGCCATCACCGCCCAGAGCGCGGCGTGCGTGTACTGCGCCCCGTTCTCCCGCACGCCCGGCACGTACCCCTTGATGTAGCCGGGGTCGTGGCGGCCCTTGTCGAAGGGGGGGGTGAGGAGCCGGATCAGGCGGTCGTCGGGGTCCACGAGGCGCGACTCGAGCGCGTCCATCGCCTGCGCCTGCCGCGTGGGGCTGCCCGCGCCGGAGATCACGCTCCAGCTCTGGGCGATGGAGTCGATCTGGCACTCCGGTTCCGACGCGGTGCCGAGTGGCGTGCCGTCGTCGTAGAAGGCGCGGCGGTACCAGGCGCCGTCCCAGGCGTGCTCCTCCGCGGCGCGGGCGTACGCATCGGCGCGCGCGCGGAAGTCGGCGGCCGATGCGGCATCGCCGTGCGCCTCGGCGACCGGCGCGAAGTCGCGCAGCGTGGTGATCAGGAACCAGGCGAGCCAGACGCTCTCGCCGCGGCCCGCCGCACCCACGCGGTTCATGCCGTCGTTCCAGTCGCCCGTGCCGATCAGGGGGAGGCCGTGCGCACCGCTGGTGGCGGCGCGGACGAGGGCGCGCCGGCAGTGCTCGTACACCGTGCCGGTCTCCTTGCTCACCTGCGGCAGGTCGTACGCCTCGTGCTCGTCGGCGGCGAGGGAGCGCATCGTGAGGAAGGTCACCTCCTCGTCGAGCACGGACCGGTCGCCGGTGACGCGGACGTACTGCTCCACGACGTGGGGGAGCCAGGCGAGGTCGTCGGAGAACCGCGTGCGCACGCCGCGGCCCGACTCCGGGTGCCACCAGTGCTGCACGTCCCCCTCGACGAACTGGCGCGCCGCCGCGCGCACGATGTGGGCGCGGGCCACGCCCGGCTCCGCGTACACGAAGCCCATCACGTCCTGCAGTTGGTCGCGGAAGCCGAAGGCCCCGCTGCTCTGGTAGGTCCCCGAGCGGGCCCACATGCGGCAGGAGAGCGACTGGTAGAGCGACCAGCGGTTCACCATCGCGTCGAAGGCGGGGTCCGGCGTCGCCACGGTGACGGTGCCGAGCCGGCGCTCCCAGGCGGCCGTGCCGGCGTCGAGGGCCTCCATGGCGCGCGGCACGTCGCGGTACCGGTCGAGGAGCTGCCGCGCCTCGGCCGCGTTCGCCGCCGCGCCGAGCGTCACCACGATCGTGCGGCTCTCGCCCGGCGCGAGGTCGACGGCGCACCGCAGCGCGGCGCAGGGATCGACCCCCGCGCCCGTGCGCCCGTCCAGCTGCGCCGCCCGCAGGCCGTCCGGCTCGGCGGGGGTCCCGTTGCGGCCGAGGAAGGCGCGCCGGTCGCCGGTGTGCGAGGTGACGGGCGCGCTGAGCGAGGAGAAGGCCACCCAGGTGGCGAACTGCGAGTCGAAGGGATTCTGCGCGAGGATGGCGCCGCGCTCGGCGTCGAAGCTCGTCTGGATCCGGTGGAGCGTCTGTTCGCGCAGCACGCCCAGCGTCCACTCCACGTAGGAGGTGAGCGTGAGCCGCCGCGCATGCGCGCCGCGGTTCGTGAGGCGCAGCACCGCGAGCTTCACGGGGTCCTCGCCCGCCATCGCCAGCGTGAGGTGCGACGCGATCCCCTCGTGCTCGTGGCGGAAGTGGGTCGCGCCCGGTGCGTGCTCCACGTCGTAGGTCGCGTCGGTGCGCACCGGGGCGGGCGTCATGGACCAGCTCGCGCCGCTCTCCTCGTCCCGGAGGAACAGGGCGTCGCCCACCGGGTCGCTCACGGGATCATTGAACCACGGCGTGAGGCGGAAGAAGTAGCTGCTCTGGGCCCAGGTGCAGCCGCCGCCGCGCTCGGTGACGACGAACCCGCCGTGCGCGTTCGCGATCACGTTCGCCCACGGCGCGGGCGGCAGGTGGGTGTCGCGCACCCGCATGCGGTAGTTGCCCTCCGCCGTGAGTCCGCCGATGCCGTTGTCGAAGCGCAGCGGTCCGGTCGGGGGCGGTGGAACGGGCGCGCCCGTCGCGCGAGGCGCCACGGCCGCGGACCCCGGTGCGGGGATGCGCGTGGAGATCGGCGTCGGCGTCCGTGCCGCCGCCTCGCTGCGCGCCGCGCGCGCGGCGCGGTCGCGCGCCACGTCGCTCGCGATCCGCTCGAGCCCGCGTCCATCGCAGGCCACCACGAGCCGCGCCACGGCGGAGATCGTGGCCAGGTCCGCGGCGCCGAGCGCCGTGCGGTTGCGGATGTGCACGCCACCGGACGTGTCCATCACCGACGCGCCGCCGGTCGCGAGCACGAGCTCCGTGATCCGCGCGGCGATGTCCTGCACGTAGCCCTGCGGCTCCTCGCTCACGATCACGAGGTCGACACTCATGCCGCGGAGCCGCCAGTAGCGGTGCGCGGTGAGGAGGGGTTGCAGCGAGGAGAGCCCCTGCGCGGACGCGATCGTCGCCATCACCACGGGCCAGTCGCCGGAGATGCCGTGCGCCCAGAGGGTCTGCTGCCAGCCGTCATTGCGGGCGGCACCGGGGACGATCGCGCGCACGGCGCTGTCGGGGAAGAGGATGAAGCTGGCGAGGTCCTGGCAGGCCCCCGCGTCGGCGGCCGAGATGCCGAGTTCGCGCAACTCCACCTGCGTGGAGGTCCAGGCGAGGTCGAGGGCGCGTTGCGCCGCGTGCGGGTGGTGATAGCGGTCGGTGAGGGCGAAGAGTTCCTCGCGCGACGACGCCACGAGGGTGGTGAAGGCGACGGCCTCCGACTGGCCGGGACCGAGCTCCACGCGCGTGCGGATCGCGAAGATCGGGTCCAGCACCGCGCCCGTGGTGCCGGAGAGCGCCCCGTCCTCGGTGAGCGCCACGGGGATGCGGGTGGAGCGCCCGCGGCCGAGGAAACGGGCGCGGTCCGTCTCGTAGCTCACCTCCCCCGCGCGGCGGCGCCCGAGGTCCAGCACGTGGGCGCACCAGACGGGCGGCTCGTCGGGCGCGCGCGGCCGGCGCGCCGCCGTGAGCGCGTGGCACCACTCGTGCCACTCCGTCTCGACGAAGAGGTTGCTGAAGGCGGGATGCACGCGATCGGTGGACTGCGGCGCGAGCACGACCTCGCCGTAGCTCGTCAGTTCCACCTGGCGCGTCTCGCTGCTGTTGTTGGTGACGGTCACGCGCCGCACCTCGGCCGCGTCCTTCGGCACCACCACGATCTCGGTGCGGGTCTCGAGGTCGCCGTCGGTGCGGACGAACGTGACGCGGTCGGTGGCGAGGTAGGCGAGGTAGCGGTCGGCGATCACGCCGGTGGGCTGGTGCGCCGCCGACCAGCTGCGGCCGGTGGCGAGGTCCTTGATGTAGCAGAACTGCCCCGAGTCGTCCCGCGTGCCGTCCGGCCGCCAGCGCGTGACGGCGAGCGCGCCGTGCCGGCTGTAGCCGCCGCCGGCGTGCGTGACCATCACGGTGCGCGGCGCGTGCCCCAGCAGCGCCACCTGCGGCCGCGCGGTGTCGACCCGCGTGTACTCCCGCACGAGGGGGCCGGCGACGGGCTTCCGTTCCTCTTCCTCCGCCCGTCGCGGCTGCGGGCGCTGGTACTCGAGCCGGCTCGGCACGCGCTCGTCGAGGAGGAGCGCCGCGGCGCAGACCATCGGGTCGGCGTGGAAGCGCTCCTGCCACCGCCGCTGGCGCAGCACGTTGGTGAGCGCCACCAGCGTCATGCCCACGTGGTGGGCCATGTGGCTGCGGACGATCGCGAACCCGGGCCCGTTCTCCGGCCGCGTGTAGTCGAGCGCGTCGTAGAAGCCGCACGGCCCGAGCGCGCCGAGCGCCTCGAGCGCGCGGAGGTTCTGGAGTGCGCGCACGGGGTCCACCATCATCGCGAGGCTCGTGGCATAGGGCGCGATGACGAGATCCTTGCCAAGGCCGCGCTTGAGCGCGAGGTCGGGCACGCCGAAGGCGCGGTACTGGTACGTGAAGTGCCGGTCGCGAACGTTGTACGCGCTCTCGCTGACGCCCCAGGGCACGCCGCGTTCCGCGCCGTAGTGCACCTGCCGCGCGATCGCGCCGTCGTAGGTGTGCCCGAGCAGCGTCTCCGGGAAGGCGCGCATCACGAGGATCGGCATCAGGTACTCGAACATCGAGCCGCTCCACGACACGAGCGCCGCGTGCCCGTGCGCGAAGGTCAGCGCGCGGCCGAGGTGGAACCAGTGCTCGGTGGGGATCTCGTTCTTGGCGATCGCGAC
This sequence comes from Gemmatimonadota bacterium, assembly GCA_029884515.1. Taxonomy (GTDB): domain Bacteria; phylum Gemmatimonadota; class Gemmatimonadetes; order Gemmatimonadales; family Gemmatimonadaceae; genus Pseudogemmatithrix. The sequence continues at coordinate 4,018 of JAOUHR010000020.1, read as the reverse complement.
GAAGCTCGCCAGCCGGGCCTCGGAGGCGAGGAGGTCGTACGACGCGTGGTCGAGCTGGTGCGTGCTCGCGTTGAAGCCGATGGCGAAGAGCTTGGTCGCCGGGTCGTAGAGGAACCGGAAGTCCATCTCCTGCACGTAGCGGTCGCAGGCGTCGGCGATCCGCTCGAGGCGCGCGGCGATCCCCGCGCCGTTCCCGGCCCCCTCGCCCAAGCCGCCGCCGTGCGCCGCCGCCAGTTCGTGGCATGCCTGGCGGAGGGCGATGAGATGTCCCGCGAGGTTGCCGCTGTCCACCGTGGAGACGTAGGACGGTTCGAGCACCCCGAGGTCGGGGAGGGAGTACCAGTTGAGGAAGTGGCCGCGGTGCCGCCGCATGCGCGCCATCGAGGCGAAGGCGCGCTCCAGCCGTTCGGTGGCCTCGGGGAGCGCGAGGAAGCCGAGGTCGTGTGCGCTCACCGTCGCCAGCAGCTGGAGGCCGATGTTGGTCGGCGAGGTGCGCAGCGCGACGACGGGCTCGGGGTCCTCCTGGAAGTTGTCCGGTGCGAGCCAGGCGCTCGCCGCGTTCACGAAGCGCTCGAAGAACGCCCAGTGGGCGCGGGCGTACCGCAGGGTCGTCGCCTGCTGCTCGTCGTCGAGCGCGACCACCTCGCGCACCACCGGCTGGCTCATCGCGTGCGCGATCAGCGGCGCGCTCACCCAGGCGCCGAGGAGCGGGACGATCGGGATGAGCACCGGCCAGATCGCGGCGTCCGCGGGTCCGGCGACCATCACGGCGCGCCAGAGGGCGACCTCGGCGAGGACCCACGGGGCCACCACGGCGGGCCACATGGCGCGCACGAGCTGGCTGAGCGACCCGGAGGTGTGGCGCTCCGTGAGCGCGGCCGACTGCCACTCGAGGAGCCTCCGATGCGAGACGAGGAGGCGCCAGAGCGTGCGCAAGATGGCGTCGGCGGACACCCACGCATTCTGCGCGAGGAAGATCAGTGCGAGGGCGACCTGCCGGGCGCTCGTGAGCGCATCGCGGCCCACCGCGGCGTAGTAGGCGCGCAGCGACTTGTCCGCGGAGGGGCCCACGAGCGCGAGCAGCAGCGCGACGACCCAGGGCGCCGCCACGGCGAGCACGCCGAGCACGGTCCAGCGCAGCGGCGACCCGGGGAGCACCGTCCACCCCGCGGCGATGAAGAGGAATTGCGCGATCTCCACGGTGCTGCGGCGCAGGTTGTCGAGGATCTTCCAGCGCGCGAGCTTGCCGAGCCGGTTGCGCTCCGGCCCGCTCGGCCCCGGCACCCAGCGCGTGAGCCAGCGGAGCAGCTGCCAGTCGCCGCGGATCCAGCGGTGCTTCCGGCGCGAGAACGAGAGGTAGCGCGCCGGGTAGTCGTCGAACACCGCGATGTCCGTCACCAGCCCGGCGCGCGCGAAGTTCCCCTCGATCAGGTCGTGCGAGAGCAGCGTGTTCTCCGGGAAGCGTCCGCGCGTCGCCCTCTCGAACGCGTCCACGTCGTAGATGCCCTTGCCGGTGAAGCTCCCTTCGCCGTACAGGTCCTGGTAGACGTCGGAGACGGCGGTGGTGTAGGGGTCCACGCCGGGGTGTCCCGAGTGCACGGCGGCGAAGCGCGTCTTGTGCGCGCTGGCGAGCGAGACCCCCACCCGCGGCTGGAGGATGCCATATCCCTCGACCACCCGGCTCCGCGTCGTCGAGTACTGGGCGCGGTTGAGTGGGTGCGAGATCGCGCCGATCAGCGCCGGCGCCGCGTCGGGCGGGAGGACGGTGTCGGAGTCCAGCGTGATCACGTAGCGCACGCCGCCGAGCGTCTCCGGGCGCCCCTCGACCACCGAGAACGCGTCGCGCGCACCGCCACGCAGGTAGTGGTTGAACTCGGAGAGCTTGCCGCGCTTCCGCTCCCACCCCATCCAGACGCCCTGCTGCGCGTTCCACCGCCGCGGACGGTGGAAGACGTAGAACGCGTCTCCCGTCAGCGGCGCGTGCCGCGCGTTGAGCGCGCGGACGCCCTCCCGCGCGGCGGCGACGATCGCGTCGTCTCCCTCGCGCTGCTCAGTGTCCGCGTCGGTGAAGTCGCTGAGCACGGCGAAATGGAGGTTGCGCTCGCGGTTGGCGAGGTACTGCACCTCGAGGTTCGCCAGCGCATCCTCCACCGCGGCGACGTCGGCGAAGAGGGTCGGGATCACGACCGCGGTGCGGCACCCCTCGGGCACCCCGTTCGCGTGGAAGTCGAGCTTGGGCAGGATACGGGGCGGGATGAAGGCGGTGATGAGCTGGCTCATCACGTTCACGGCGATGTCGAAGGCGGGGAGCAGCGACACGAGGAGCACGGCGAGCCACGCACCGCGCGCCGCCGGGCCCATCACGAGGAAGACCGGGGCGAGCGCGGCGACGGTGCCGGCCGTGATGCCGCCCACGTACACGAGGTTCGGGTGGCGCCGGATCCACCGGTGCACGCGGAGCGCCACGGGCGGCTCGTAGTGCACGGCGTGCTCGAGCTCCTCCACCCCGCGGTCCACGAGCCAGAAGCCGACGTGCGCGCGCCGGTCGTTCCGCGGGTGCCCGGCGGCCAGCGTCACCGCGCGTTCCGCCACTTCCACCTCGGTGGCGTCCGAGTGCTTGGCGATCCGCTCGGCCGCGTGCCGGTAGTCGTCGCGCGTGGCGAAGGTCATCCGCGCGTAGTCGCCCGAGGGGTCGTCGTGGAGGCGCGCCTCCACGGCGCTCTGGTGCTCGACGAACTGCCGCCAGTCGCGCGGGGCGATGCCGCGCAGGCTCATGATGCTGTTCGACATCATGTGCGCGGTGAGCGCGAGCCGTTCCGCCGCGCGCGTCGTCGCGTCGGTGGGTCCGAGTCCCTCCTCGGCGAACCAGTGCTCGATGTCGGCGAGCGGCGGGATCGGGCCCTCGGCGGTGCGCAGCTGCTGCATGAGGCGCGAGACGAAGGTCGGCGTGATCTCCCGGCGCTCGGCGACGAAGCCGGCGAGCGTCGCGCGCAGCTCGGCGGGGCCGCGATCCACGTCGCGCGCGATCCGCTCCGACCAGCGGTCCGCGGCCTCGACCTCCTCGAGCCGCTGCACCGTGCGCAGCGTCATGCGCCGCACGCTCTCGAGGAGGCCGAGCCGGAGCATCGCCGGCACGGCCCAGAGCTCGCCGAGCGAGAGGGTGGCGACCTCCTGGTACGCGCCGACGAAGTGGTCGACGTTCTCGAGGTCCACCCGGCCCTCCGTGTGCGAGATCAGCGTGATCGCGATCTCGTAGACACGCGGATACTCGGCGAGCGGCCCGTCGACCAGGAGCGGGAGTTCCCGGAAGTAGTCCACCGGGAGGCTCTCATGCACCTGGCTCGCGTGCTCACGGATGACGTGGAAGTTGTCGAGCAGCCATTCCCCCGCGGGCCCGACGTCCACCGCCGCGGCGGCGGCCAGCGAGAGCCGCTCGTACGCGTCCTCGAGGATCTCGCGCGTCTGTCCCAGCCGGATGAGGAGCCGCGCCGGCTTGACGCGGAGCCGCCGGCGCCGGCGCTCCCGCACCACGTGCTGCTCGCGCGCGAGCGTGCGGGCGCGCTCGGCGAGCCGCTCGGCGCCGAGGAGCTCGCCGCGGATCGGGCCCGCGAAGAGGTCCTCCGCGGCGTCAGCCGGCCGACGGGATGTCAGCCAGCGCGAGAACGGGATCTTCACCGACACCAGTGCCGAATGGGAGGCAGAGGGGACATCCGCGCCTCGTGCAGCGCCTGGCGCGCGGTCAGCTGCGCTTCACGGGCTCGAGCCGCACCAGCGCCGACGGACCACCGGAGGGATCCTCGAACGCGATGTAGAGGTAGCCGTCCGGCCCCTGCCGGATCGCGCGGACGCGCCCGTGGTCCTGCACCATCGTCTCCACGGTCTTCACCGTGTGGCCGTCCATCGTGAGGCGCTGGAGCCGCTGGCCCACCATGCCGCCCACGAAGAAGTCGCCCTTCCACTCGGGGAACCGGTCGCCCGTGTAGATCACGAGCCCGGAGACGGCGATCGACGGCACCCA
>JAOUHR010000331.1 GCA_029884515.1 Gemmatimonadota bacterium | reverse complement strand
CCCTTCCTCAAGTCCGCTCCGCAGGCGCGTGACGTGGACCAGTACGGCCAGATGATCACCCTCCTGGCCGAGGTCGGCCGCGTGGGCGAGGCGAAGAACCTGCTCGCGGAGTGGAAACGTTCGGTTCCCTCGACGGACCTCGGCTTCCGCGCCGACTCGGCGTACGTCCTCGGCGCGATCGCGGCCGCGGAGGGTCGGTGGGACGATGCGGCCACCGCCTTCCTCGCCGTGAGCAGGGCGCCCGCACTCGGGGCGCTCCACTGGTACAACCGCGGACTCCCGGAGGCGGCGAATGCCGTCGAACGTCTCGGACATCCGGACTCCGCGGTGGTGCTGCTCGAGCAGGCGCTCGCGGTGCCGTCGGTGGCGGTCGGGTGGTTGTACGAGACGGGGTGGCACGCGCAGGGCCTGCAGCGCCTCGGCGACCTGTACGAGGCGCGCGGCGAGCGCGCGAGGGCCGCGGAGTACTATCGGCGGTACGTCGACCTCCTCAGGGACGCCGACCCGCCGATGGCCGCCGAGGTGCAGAAGGTCCGCGCCAAGCTCGAGCGCGTGACGGGCGAGCCGGGCGCGACGCCCTGACCCACGCCCGCGCTTACCGCCGACAGCACGCGCCGGTAAACTAGGGGACGTCCTCGGGACCGCACGGTTCCCTCCCGTCCTCCGTCTTGCCGCCCCTCCACATGATGCCGACCCTCATCCGCCGCGCCGTCACGGGTGTGTCCGTCCTGATGCTCGCCCTCGTCGCCGTCGCGCCACTCGGCGCGCAGGCCGGCCCCGCCGCCGGGGGCCCGGACGCCAAGCCCCCCGAGACGCTCCCGCTCAAGGCCGCGCGGACGCACACCTTCACGACGACCACGGGCACCTGGCTCTCGCTCGACGTCTCACCCGACGGCCAGCAGATCGTCTTCGACCTCCTGGGCGACCTCTACACGCTGCCGATCGCCGGCGGCAAGGCCACGCGCATCACGAGTGGCATGGGCTACGACGCACAGCCGCGCTTCTCCCCCGACGGCAAGCGCGTGGTCTTCGTCTCCGACCGGAGCGGTGGCGAGAACCTCTGGCTGCTCTCGCTCGACGGCAAGGACACCACGCAGCTCACCAAGGGGAACGACAACCAGTACGTCTCCCCCGAGTGGACGCTCGACGGCAAGTACGTCGTCGCGTCGCGATCGGGCGGGACGTTCGGCACGGCGAAGCTCTGGATGTTCCACGTGGACGGCGGCAATGGCGTCGCGCTCAGTGCGCTTCCGGCGCCGCCGGCGAACCTCAAGATGCTCGGCGCCGCGTACGGCAACGACCCCCGCTACCTCTGGTTCGCGGCCCGCACGGGCGACTGGCAGTACAACGCGCTCGGCCCGCAGTACCAGCTCTACGTCTGGGACCGCGAGAACGGGAAGACGTCGCAGATGACGACGCGCTTCGGCTCGGGCTTCCGGCCCGCGCTCTCGCCGGACGGCAAGCTGCTCGTGTACGCGACGCGCTTCGAGACGAGGACCGGGCTCCGCATCCGCAACCTCGAGACGCAGCAGGAGGAGTGGCTCGCCTTCCCGGTGCAGCGCGACGAGACCGAGTCGCGCGCGCCGATGGACGCCTACCCTGGCTACTCGTTCACGCCCGACAGCAGGGCCGTCGTCGTCTCCTACGGCGGCGAGATCTGGCGCGTGCCGGTGGATCGCACGGCGCCCACGAAGATCCCCTTCGAGGCCGAGGTGAGGCTGGAGATGGGCCCGGAGCTCACGTTCACGTATCGCGTGGACACGAGCACGACCTTCAGCGCGAAGCAGGTGCGTGACATCGCGCCCTCCCCGGACGGCACCAGGCTCGCCTTCTCCGCGCTCGACCGCGTGTACGTGATGGCGATGCCCGACGGCGCGCCGCAGCGGGTGAGCACCGCGACGGTGGGGGAGTTCGGCCCCGTCTGGTCGCCCGACTCCAAGTCGCTCGCGTGGGTGACCTGGACCGACGCGGCTGGCGGAGGGATCGTGCGCGCGGACCTGGACGCACGACGCGGATGGACCACGCGTCCGCTGGTCACCGGGGGACTCTTCACGGATCTCGCCTGGTCGCCCGCGGGGGACCGCATCGTCGCGACGCGCGCGGCCGCGCGCGAGATGCAGGAGGCGGGCGCCGCGTTCTTCGGGCCGCGCGCCTCCGAGTTCATCTGGGTGCCGGCCACCGGTGGCGCGGCGACGCTCATCATGCCGAGCGGCGGGAATGGCAACGCGCACTTCACGGCCGACAAGGACCGCATCTTCGGCTACGGCCGCGACGGGCTCGTCTCGTTCCGCTGGGACGGCACCGACCTCAAGACGCACCTGAAGGTGACGGGCCCGATGCCGCCGGGTGCGGGCGGCGTGGCGGGGTCACCGCTCACGCTCGACGCCGGGATGGACGAGAAGGCGTCGCAGTGGAGGGGAGGCCGTGCCGCGCGGCCGGTCGCGACGCGGTCGGTCTCCGCCTCCGTCTTCGGCGACGATCCGGCCGAACCGACGCCACCGTCGGCGCCGCCGGCCGCGCTCGTGATGATGTCGCCCAAGGGCGACCAGGCGCTCGCGATGGTCGGGATGGACTTCTACACGATCACCGTCCCGGAGATCGGCGCCTCGGCACCGACCGTCTCCGTCGCGACGCCGGCGAGCGCGCCGGTGCCGGTGCGCAAGCTCAACGAGATCGGCGGCGAGTTCCCCACCTGGACCGCCGACGGCCGCCACGTGATGTGGGCGCTCGCGAATGCGGTCTGGACGTACGACCTCGACCGCGCGAAGGTCGTGGACGATTCGCTCAAGGCCGATGCGCGCGTGAAGGCGCTCCTCCGCGCCGACACCACCAAGAAGGACAGCATCGCCCGCGCGGACTCCATCGCGAAGGCCGATACCACGAAGAAGGAGAAGCCGGGCTACAAGCCGGTGGAGCGGCGCGTCATGCTCTCCGTGTCGCGTGACCGCCCCGACGGCATCGCCGTCTTCCGTGGTGCCAAGGCGATCACGATGCGGGGCGATGAGATCATCGAGGACGCCGACATCGTGGTGCAGAACGACCGCATCGTCGCGGTGGGCGCGCGCGGGAGCGTGACGATACCGCCGAACGCGCGGGTCTTCGACATCTCGGGCAAGGTCATCATGCCGGGCATGGTGGACACGCACTACCACCCGCAGTGGCTCACGCCGCAGGTGCACAACACGCAGACGTGGCAGTACCTCGCGACGCTCGCCTACGGCACCACCACCACGCGCGACCCGCAGACGAGCTCGACCGACTTCCTCACCTACGCCGACCGCGTCGCGATGGGCGACATGGTGGGGCCGCGCATCTACACCACCGGGCCCGGCGTCTTCAGCGGCGAGCGCATCCGCGACCGCGACCACGCGAAGGAGATCCTCGCGCGCTACGCGAAGTACTACGACACCAAGACCCTCAAGATGTACATGACGGGCAACCGCCAGCAGCGGCAGTGGGTGATCATGGCCGCCAAGGAACTCGGCATC